>JBIIAA010000072.1:0-10427 GCA_044240165.1 Candidatus Nanopelagicales bacterium | reverse complement strand
CGCCGCAACTGGAACGCAGGCATGAGCAACCGCCGCCTGCATTAAAGTCACCCAGTCGTGGTCGCCTGCTCCCAATTCCGCAGTCACTTCTGGTCGCTGAAAAATGACTGTTGCAGACGGTTTATGTGAACTAAGCCTGCAGGCTTCGTCAATGAGCGGCTTATAGGCGATGGTTCTACTCGGTTCAACCCCACAAGAAGCCGAGACGATGACCTTGGGGGAAGCATCTTCGATTCGAGATGCCAGTTCTGCCGGAGCAAAGCCGCCGAAAACTACCGAATGAATGGCACCTAGCCGTGCGGTAGCGAGCATCGCAATAATCGCTTCCGGAATCATCGGCATATAAATCACGACGCGATCACCGCGCGATACCCCTAACCCAGCAAGAACTCCGGCGAATCTACTTACTTCATCAAGGAGTTCGGCATAGGTGACTATCCGCTTGGCATCAGTGACTGGGCTGTCGTAAATAATCGCTGAGCGCTCACCATGACCGGCAATGACATGGCGATCTACCGCGTTGTAACAAGTATTGAGCTCACCATCAGGAAACCAGCGGTAGAGGGGCGCTTGCGAACTGTCGAGTGCTTGCTTTGGAGCAACGCTCCACGAAACTCCTCGAGCTGCCGACAACCAGAAGTATTCGGGATCGCTAGCTGCTAATCGGTATGCCGCTTCGTAGGAACCCATATTCAGACTCTAGAGGTTAGTCATGAGCGGATCGCTGCTGCCCTTAGCCTTTGCCGCCTTAAACGCAGATGACTTTTGTGCTGCGGAACTAACAACCCGGATCATGGCTGCGATAAAAACAATGTCAATAGCCATTTGGATCATGCATGCAAACCGGGCACTGTCAGAAACGGGCGTGATGTCACCGAACCCGACGGTTGCCAAAACGGTAAGAGCAAAATAGAAAGCAGTGAAATGGCTCAAAGGCTCGGTGAAAGAGGTTGAATCAGCCCCCGACATCATGACGTAAATCGAAGCGAAGAATGCCAAGAACATTGTTGCGATGAGTATCAAGGCTTCAATGGAACTCACCGTAGGGTAGCGAGAGTTTTCAATTTTTCGGATTTGCCTGCGAAAGAAAGTTGCATAAACAGCGAAAGCGACCACGACGATCGCAATCGGTCGCCATAGAGAAGCGTCAGGATTTTCAGGCACCAAGCTCAAGGCCCAAAGGACAGCCAAAAATCCGAGCAAGGTTCTAACAATCGAGCCAATCAAAATTCTGAGGCGCTTGTTTTTTGGGAGTTCCGTCAATGACGCTGTCGTAGTCATGGGCTAAGTGTGGCAGAACCAACTACTCGTTGGCTGTAGCAGCCAACTGCCCGCAAGCCCCATCAATTTCACGGCCACGAGTGTCGCGAACCGTGACTTGGACTCCACGATTGCGGAGAATCCGAACAAAAGCTGCTTCATCTCGAGGCAACGAGGCCGTCCACTGGGATCCCGGGGTTGGGTTCAATGGGATGAGGTTGACGTGCACCAACTCGCCTTCAAGAAGGCGCGCAAGTAGTTCAGCTCGGAAAGGCTGGTCATTAATCCCCTTGATCAACGCATATTCAATACTCACGCGACGATGAGTTTTATCGGCGTAAGCCCAAGCAGCATCCAAGACCTCTCGAACTGGGTACCGAGTGTTGAGCGGCACCAAGGTGTCGCGCAACTCATCGTCTGGCGCATGGAGCGAGAGCGCAAGCGTCACGGGCAGTCCTTCGTTGGCCAAATCGAGCATGCGCGGTACTAAGCCAACTGTTGAAACTGTGATTCCGCGGGCACCAATGCCCATGCCCGCCGGCGCTGGATCATTAATCCGATGCAGGGCATCAATCACGGCTTTGTAATTGGCCAGCGGCTCGCCCATACCCATAAAGACGATGTTCGACACTCGGCCCGGGCCACCTGCGATTTCATCGCGTTCCAGTGCGCGCGCACCAGCAAGCACCTGCTCGACAATTTCAGCCGTCGATAGGTTTCGCTGTAAACCGCCTTGACCCGTTGCACAGAATGGGCAATTCATGCCGCACCCAGCTTGGCTTGAAATACACATCGTGACGCGATCCGGATAACGCATCAACACGCTTTCGATCAATGCACCGTCATGTAGGCGCCAAACACTCTTGACTGTTTGCCCTTCATCACAAGAGATCACTTTTATAGGAGTGAGCAGCGTTGGTAATAGCGCGTCTTTAATCTTGGTACGAGCATCAAGGGAGACGTCAGTCCAGTTGTCTGGGTTATCAGATAACCGGTTGAGCCATTGGCGCGAAACCTGATCAGCACGGAAAGCAGGTAGGCCTAGTTCAACCACTGCAGCGCGACGCTGCGTGGCATCAAGGTCCATGAGGTGTTTTGCTGGCTTGCCTCGGCGAGGAGCTTCAAATACGAGTTCGCCTGGAAGTGGTGGGGTTGTCATACCGATCCTAAAAAGAGAGTGAAGAGTGCCCACGAAGTGAAGGCATTCGGGATAAGAGAGTCCAGGCGATCCATAACTCCGCCGTGTCCAGGTAATAAGCGGCCCATATCTTTGAGCCCAAGATCGCGCTTCACTGCAGACTCTGCGAAGTCACCCGCAGTCGCCGTAATCGTCAGCACGACGCCAGCAATCACACCCTGCCACCATGATGCATCCAACAGCCAGACGAATCCAGCGATACCGAGCAGGATCTGCAAAACAAGTGACCCAGCGAAACCTTCCCATGATTTCTTTGGACTAATGGAAGGCGCGATTGGATGTTTGCCAAAGAAGACACCTGCAGCGTATCCCCCAACATCATTACCGACAGTGAGTGCGACGAACACCAGAATCCGCAAAGGTCCGTTGTCTGCTGACAAGGTTAAGAGCAGAAAACTCGCCATGAATGGCACGTAGGCCACAACAAACAAACTGGCAGTGACATCCTTGACGTAGCCGTGGCTTCCGCGAAGCAATCTCACAAAAATCACGGCTAACACGGTGATACCCATAACGATGAGTTGACCCGAGACACCAAACCAGAACGCCGCCAGCGGCATCACCGCTGCGGCCAGAGCAACAGTTACGCGCTCAAGATGGATTCCGGCTTGTTTGAATGCATTACTAAATTCCAGAACAGCAATGACCATGGCTATTGAAACGAGCAGGCCAAATGTCCACCGATAGGTGAACAAAGTGATCAAGCAGAGTGCGAGAAGTGCGACCCCGGTGGCAATGGCGGCAGGCAAATTGCGCCCAGCCTGCGGTTTGCGGGCTGCAGCCGACGAACCGACCGGGTCAGACACAGTTAAACCTCGAGCAGTTCTGCTTCTTTATGCTTCAAGACATCATCAATGTGCTCAACATGGTTGTGTGTTGCTTCATCGAGTTGCTTCTCTGCACGGCGCACATCATCTTCGCCCGCATCGCCATCTTTTTGCAGTTTGTCTAGCTGATCCTTGGCATGACGCCGAATATTACGGATCGAGATCCGCGCATCTTCTGCCTTGGTCTTAGCGATTTTGATGAATTCTTTTCGGCGCTCCTCAGTGAGTTGAGGCAAGGTGACCCGAATGACGTTGCCATCAGAGGTCGGATTAATCCCAAGATCGCTCTCGCGCAATGCCTTGACCACAGCATCGAATGAACTCTTGTCATACGGCGTAATCACAATCAAACGAGCTTCAGGAATAGCAATCGACGCAAGTTGAGCAATCGGTGTGTACGTGTCGTAATAGTTCACGACCACCTTGTTGAACATGGACGAGTTTGCGCGGCCAGTACGAACTGTTGCGAAATCTTCACGCGCAACGGTAATCGCTTTATCCATGCGGTCTTCGGCATCCATGAGGATCTCGTCGATTTGCTCGCTCATTCTCTGCTCCTTGATTCAAACGTTGGATAAATAAAGACTAGTAAGTGGAAACCAGTGTGCCGATGGTTTCGCCCCGAACGGCCCGCGCAATATTTCCTTCAACAAGAAGGTTAAACACCACAAGTGGAAGTTCGTTGTCACGACAAAGGCTGATGGCTGTGGCATCCGCGACCTTGAGATTCTGGGTCAAAACATCGTCGTGAGTTAAACGCTCGTAACGCTTTGCATTTGGATTGGTGCGGGGGTCATCGTCATACACACCATCGACACCCTTAGCCATCAGCACTACTTCGGCCCCAACTTCTAAGGCTCGTTGAGCTGCAGTGGTGTCCGTTGAGAAATACGGCTGTCCTAGTCCTGCGCCAAATATTACGACTCGGCCTTTACTTAGATGCCGCATGGCTTTGCGTGGAATATACGGTTCAGCAACCTGACCCATCGTGATGGCTGTTTGGACCCGAGTTTCGATACCAGCTTTTTCGCAGAAGTCTTGCAAGGCAAGGCAGTTCATTACCGTGCCGAGCATGCCCATGTAATCGGCGCGAGCTCTGTCCATGCCACGCTCTGAAAGTTCGGCCCCACGGAAGTAGTTGCCACCACCAATAACGATGGCGACTTCAGTGCCATTGCTCACGACATCCGCGATTTGCCGAGCGATCGAGGAAACGACATCGGGATCAACGCCTAATCCGCCACCACCGGCAAATGCTTCACCTGAAAGCTTGAGAAGCACGCGCTTCCAGCCGCCGTCAGGCACAACAGGCCAAATGGAAACGACTCCATCTAGAGATGGTTGGACGGCTCCTGAACTTGGTGTCTGAGCCATGCTTATCCCTCCAGTGCTTGGACCTGACCTTAACGGGCTATTACTGACCGATCTCGAAACGCACGAAGCCAGTTACTTCAGTCTTGGCATCAGCCAATACCTGTGAAACAGACTTCTTCTGCTCCACAACGCTGGCCTGCTCCAAGAGCACATTGTCCTTGAAGTAGCTGTTGACGCGACCTTCAACGATCTTGGACATTGCTGCCTCGGGCTTGCCTTCTTCTTTGGCAGTGGCCTCAGCGATGCGGCGCTCAGTTTCAACGATTTCCGCTGGAACTTCGTCACGGGTGAGGAACTGTGGACGCATTGCTGCGATCTGCATCGCAGTGCTGCGAGCTACGTCTTCGTCGCCTGAGTAGGCAACCATGACGCCGACCTGGGCAGGAAGGTCTGAAGAACGACGGTGCATGTAGACCGTGACGGGGTTTGGAAGCACGGCAACACGGCCGATTTCCAACTTTTCGCCGATGACGCTGGCCATTTCAGCCACTGCGTCGCCTGCGGTGCGACCGTCAGCGAGCTTGACTGCCTTGGCGCCTTCAGTATCAGCGATTTGTCCATCAAACACCGCCTGCGCAATGGCATTGGACAGCGTGAGGAAATCTTCGTTTTTAGCAACAAAGTCGGTCTCGCAAAGTACTTCAACGAGAGCGTTGCCGATATTGGCTACAAGTCCGTTTGAGGCTTCGCGCTCGGCGCCACGCTTGGCTGCCTTGGCTGCACCTGAAACGCGGAGAAGTTCTACAGCTGCGTCAAAGTCTCCATTGGATTCTTCGAGGGCGCGCTTGCATTCCATCATTCCTGCGGCAGTGTGGTCGCGGAGCTTCTTTACTTCAGCGGCAGTGATATTCGCCATGGTGATGTTGTTCCTTATGTTGAGTGGTCAGCTAGATAAATAAGTGGCTGCCCGAAATTCGAGCAGCCACTTACAAGAGTTATACGGTTGGTGTCTCAGTTGCAGCCTCAACTACGGCTACTTCTTCTGCAACGACTGCTTCAACGGCGACAACGGCTGCTGCCACGTCTACTGCTGTGGCTTCAGTACCTTCAAGAAGCTCGCGCTCCCATTCGGCAAGTGGCTCAACTACTGCGTCTGGAGTTCCACTGGCGCGGTTTGCGCGTGATAGGAGACCGTCTGCAACAGCGTCAGCGATGACACGGGTCAGCAAAGCAACTGAGCGAATGGCGTCGTCGTTCCCTGGGATCGGGTAATCAACTTCGTCTGGATCACAGTTGGTATCGAGCATTGCGATAACTGGGATACCCAATTTGTGAGCTTCGCCAACAGCGATGTGCTCCTTCTTGGTGTCAACGATCCAAAGCGCGCTTGGGATCTTGCCCATTTCGCGGATGCCACCGAGTGTCTTTGAAAGCTTGTCCTTCTCGCGACGCATCATGAGAAGTTCTTTCTTGGTGAAACCTGAGCCAGCAACCTGCACGAGGTCCATGTTCTCAAGTTCCTTCAAGCGAGTGATTCGCTTGGAAACGGTCTGGAAGTTTGTGAGCATGCCACCAAGCCAACGCTCGTTGACGTACGGCATTCCAACGCGAATTGCCTGCTCGGCGATTGCATCGTGGCCCTGCTTCTTGGTGCCAACGAACATGATGGTGCCGCCGTGAGCAACGGTTTCCTTCACGTATTCGTAAGCAGCATCAATGAATGCAAGCGACTGCTGCAAGTCAATGATGTAAATGCCATTGCGCTCAGTAAGAATGAAGCGCTTCATCTTTGGATTCCAACGACGGGTCTGATGCCCGAAGTGAACGCCACTATCAAGTAGCTGGCGCATTGTTACAACTGCCATGACGGCACTCCTTTTACGCACAAACTTTTCGTTTGTGCATCGGTTCTTGGCTCAAGCCGGTTGGCTCATGCCCCTGACGATCCACCGTGCTGCACCCACCGAGGTGGGACCGAGCAGTACGTCTGCGCCTTGCGGCGCAGCACTGGATCGTGCGAATTCCCCATTTCTGAGGTGGGTTAAGTCTAGGGCCTGCCGGCCAGTGCTCAATCCACAGGTCACGCGAGCTCCAGATGCCGTCCACTTACTCCCGGCGACCTATCGATTTCAGCAAAATCTGACCCCAGAATCGGCCCATGTACCTCCTTACACTTGCCTTGACCGCTCAGGTCTGGATCTCGCCCGTTCCCGGGGCCCTGATCGAGCAGGGGTTTGCCCCACCGGCTCACGCCTGGGGTGTTGGGCATCGGGGGGTGGATTTTGAAGCTGAGCCGCAGACCGAGGTTTTTGCCATCGGAAAAGGGGTCGTAACTTTTGTGGGTGAAATAGCTGGAAAATCCGTAATCGTGATCAATCACCCTGATCTGGGGCTGCGATCGACCTACGAGCCGGTGATCGGAATCGTCGAACTTGGGCAAGAGGTGCTAGCCGGCTCTCCTATCGGGGAGACTGCTGAAACTGGGGGGCACTGTGGTGGGCACTGCCTACACCTAGGCCTCAAAGGACCTGGCAAGAACGACTACCGAAACCCCTTGGCCTTGATTGAACGCGAATATGTCGTACTGAAGCGCGATGCCGCTTAGTTTTCACCAGAGCGCGGGTGAGCTTGATCAAAGGCAGAACGAAGACGTTCGACAGATACATGCGTGTATCTCTGGGTGGTTGCCAACGAAGAATGCCCGAGCAGTTCTTGCACCGCGCGTAGATCAGCCCCACCCTCCAGCACGTGCGTGGCTGCTGAATGCCTCAATCCATGCGGCGCTAATCGCGGAACATCCGCAGCCGCAGTTATTTTGCCTACAACTTCTCTGGCAGTGCGTGGATCTAGACGCGCACCTCGAACACCTAGAAAGAATGCGTTGGCAGATACTTCAGTGACAAATCTGGCCCGGGTTTCATTCCAAGCGCTCAATGCACGCTCAGCTGGAATACCAAACGGAACGACTCGTTCTTTTCGACCTTTACCCATGACTCGAACGGTGCGTGACTCCCATTGAATATTCACCAGATCAAGTGCGCAGAGCTCCGAGACTCGAATACCCGTGCCGTACAGCAACTCCAATATCGCTCGATCTCGTACCGAAACGGGGTCACCATCACCGGCGTACTGCGCTGCCAAGTCCATGACTCGTGACGCTTCGGCAACATCGAGCACTATCGGGAGCTTATGTGGAACTTGTGGGCTCTTAAGCCTCCTGCCCGGATCACTTTCAATCAGGCCTTGTCGCTCACACCAAGACGTGAAGGCGCGAACCGACGCGGCCTTACGAGCAATCGTGCTTCGAGCGTGGCCCACACTGTGTTGTTCGCCCAGCCAATCTCGCAGCAGTGCCAAATCGATATCTTCAAGTTCCGCGCACTCGTGCACACTCGCGTAACCAAGCAAATCCGCAACATCTGATGTGTAAGCGCGAACCGTATGCTCGCTGCGATCTCGCTCCAAAGTGAGGTACCGAGCAAACCCCGCCAGCGCGCTAGCAAAGGCGGGCGCAATTACCGGAGCGGATGCGGACACTCCCCCATCGTGGCAAAGAATGCGCCGAACCGGACTCAGGCGCGCACGATCCGCCAATAATCCCCATCTCTGCATAGGAATCCTTGTATTTCAAGTTCTCCTAACTCCTTGAAAATTAACTGCGCAGCAACCCCAGTGGCCATGACCAACCCATCAGGAGTGGCACCGCCGCGAATTGGCACCGCATCGAGTATTTGTATTTGCAGAGTTGTTAACTGAGCAAAGCGGTCACTGTCTGTTGGCGGAAGTTGAAGTTGCTGCGTACTACTCGTAAATAGGCGGGGAACATCTTTCCAATCACTTGCAATCATGGCGATTCCATCGCTGATGAGCTGATGACATCCAGCAGACATCGGCGATGCGACTGAACCTGGTACTGCAAGGACCGGGCGATTCAACCGAGTCGCGTGATTGGCCGTTGACGTTGTGCCTGAACGCAACCCTGCTTCAACTACGAGCGTCGCTTTACTCATCGCTGCGATGATTCGATTCCGCGTGAGAAAACGTTGTTTGCGAGCTTGGCTACCCGGTGGTGATTCAGAAATAATCAAACCGGTATCCGCGATTCGTGCAAGCAATGATTCATGCGCTTTGGGGTAGGCCACATCCACGCCGCTTGCAAGCACACATGCGGTAACACCGCCTACCGACAACACGCCTTGATGGGCGGCAGCATCGATGCCGTATGCACCTCCAGAAATGACAAGCCAACGTTGGTCGCTGAGATGGGAGCACCATTCGCGGGCAACGAACTCGCCGTAAGGCGTTGCTGCTCGAGCACCGACGACTGCAACTGATTGCACGGCGGCCAACCGCAGGTTTGGTGTTCCAACGACCCATAAGGCGTATGGTCGCGTTGCATGTAAATCATCGAGTTGGGAAGGCCACTCCTCGCTATCTCGAAATATGAGACGCGCTCCTGTGCGTTCAAGAGCACGCAGAGAATCTGCAAACGAAAAGGAACGCAGCCTCGCCTGCAAACCACTTGAATCACGCTTTGGCACATTGTCACGGCGAATTCGTTCGATTGCCTCGACCGGTCCGACTTGATCAACGAAGCGACCCATCGATTCATCAGCTGGTTCGATCACATGAGCCAAGACCAACAGCGCTTCATACACATCAATCATTCAAATCCTCCGCCTCTCATCGAGAGCGCAGTGGCAACGTGTTCATTGCCCGGCTGATCTTTAGCTTCCAGATCTGCCAGAGTCCAGGCCATGCGTAAGACTCGATCACTTCCCCTCGGGTTGAGTCCCTTGGCCTCAGCGCGTTCGAGTAGGACTTGCCCTGCAATATTTGGCGGATAACTAGCCCGCAGCGCACTCCCAGGAGCCTGCGAATTCAAGCCCCAGGATTCGTGATCCCAACGCATCTGCGCGCGATCACGAGCAAGTAAAACTCGCTGCGCAATAGCGTCACTTGTTTCCCCTACCCCCATGCGCAGATGGGCATCGGTTGGGCGAGTCAATGAAATGCGGATATCTATGCGATCCATCAGTGGTCCTGAAAGTTTTTGCAGATAGCGTCGCTTTTGTTGAGCACCACAGGTGCATCCGTCTCCTCGCCCGATTCCTTGCCCACACGGACAAGGGTTGGCCGCGAGTAACAACTGAAATCGGGCCGGTGCAATGACGGTTTGCCCAACGCGCATCAATGCCAGTGAACCTTGTTCTAATGGTTGTCTCATGCCTTCTAAACATGGTCGATCAAATTCAGGGGCTTCATCGAGGAACAGCACGCCCTCGCTTGCGAGTGTGAGTGCCCCTGGCAACAGCACACCATTACGCATGGTTCCGAGCATCGCACCCGCAGAGATGGAATGGTGTGGCGCAATAAACGGCGGACGACGGAGCAGACCGTGACCAGTGTGGATCCGTCCAGCTAAGGCATGCACCGCCGTGACATCGAGAGCTTGTTGATCACTGAGCTCTGGAAGTAGCGAAACGAATCTTTGAGCCAGCATTGTTTTTCCTACCCCGGGTTCACCCAGCATTGAGCAGTGGTGACCGCCCGCTGCTGCAACTTCAAGCGCGAATCGCGCAGCCTCGTGACCACGCACCTCGCTGAAGTCACCCAGCGCATTTGCGTGATGAGCATCGTCAGGCGATTGTTCAACTTTTTCGCCTGCAGTCTCACCACGCAACACAGTGATGAGTTGACGTAAATTCGTGACAGCGATAATCGAGAGCCCTGAAACTTGGCTCGCCTCTCGAGAGTTTCCAGCGCTCACGATGAATGTGGTGATTCCATGCCTCTGGGCAGTGATCGCTGCTGCGAGAACTCCTGCG
>JBIIAA010000168.1:0-2947 GCA_044240165.1 Candidatus Nanopelagicales bacterium | reverse complement strand
CGAGCAGCCTTTTCGGATGCCGCAATATCCAATGTGCCAGCGAACTGCATTGGCTGATTAGCAACGATGCCAACGCTATGGCCCTCAACTCGACCAAAGCCCACAACAATGTTTGGCGCAAAGAGGGCATGAATCTCAAGGAATTCGCCATCATCAAGGATGTGGCTGATTACTCGGTGCATGTCATATGGCTGGTTTGGTGAATCTGGAATCAGCGAGTCGAGCTCGTAGTCATCTTCATTGAGTTCAAGGCTGACTTCAGTGTCAAAGATTGGAGCTTCTTCGAGGTTGTTGCTGGGCAGGTAACTGAGCAAAGCGCGAAGGTAATCGATCGCTTCTTCTTCATTGGGAGCCATGTGATGGGCCACACCTGATTTGGTGTTGTGTGTCTGTGCACCACCGAGTGCTTCCATCGCAACGTCTTCACCGGTGACAGTCTTGATCACATCTGGTCCGGTGATAAACATGTACGAAGTTTTTTCAACCATGATCGTGAAGTCAGTAATTGCAGGGGAGTACACCGCTCCGCCAGCGCTTGGTCCCATGATCATCGAGATCTGTGGGACAACACCTGACGCGGCTACGTTGCGCTTGAAGATTTCGCCGTAAAGGGCAAGGGATGCCACGCCTTCTTGAATGCGCGCTCCACCTGAGTCATTCATGCCAATAACTGGGCAGCCGGTCTTAAGAGCAAGATCCATGACCTTGACAATTTTTTCGCCAACGAGCGCGCCAAGCGAACCACCGAAGGTGCTGAAATCTTGGGCGAAGACGCAGACCGGGCGACCATCAACTGTGCCGTAGCCAGTGATGACGGCATCGCCGAGTGGGCGGCTCTTTTCCTGACCGAAGTCAGTGGACTGATGACGAGTTAAGGCGTCAACCTGCTGGAAGGAGTGCTCATCTAGGAGCATCTCGATGCGCTCCATGGCAGAGAGCTTCCCGCGAGCATGCTGCTTAGTGATCGCCTCCTGCTGACGGCGAGTGGTCTCGGCCTCGTAATCGGCCAGAACTGCACCTCGACCTGCGGTGGTGTTGCGGTCAGGTGCGGTCTTATCTTTTGCTGCGGCGCTCATTAGCCCTCCTCGCGCGATACTTTAGTGGCGTGAGCGATCCCAATGTGCGCCTAGCCCTGAACCTCGCCGCACTTGAGTCTTCTTTGGCTGGCGCAGGCTGGCAAGGACCGGTGCCAACAATCCTTGAAACCACCGAATCCACCAACAGTGACGTGGCCCGATTAGCAGCTGCTGGGGCGGCTGAAGGCTCCTGCATCGTGGCTGAACACCAGTCAGCAGGGCGAGGTCGCCAAGCTCGGGCGTGGGTGAGTCCGCCAAATGCTGGTCTCTGGATGTCGGTGTTGGTGCGCCCCGTGGATATGCCTCGGGACACTTGGACGTGGCTGCCGCTCATCGCCGGGCTCAGCGCCCGCGATGCCGTGCGTGAGACCTCAGGAGTCACGGCGTCGGTCAAATGGCCAAATGATCTTGTTGTCGTCGAAGGATCAGGGGTGCCGCGCAAGCTCGCTGGGATTCTGAGCGAGGCCATCGATGACCGCACGGTGGTGCTGGGCATCGGGATCAATGTTTCGCTAGTCACCGATGAGCTTCCAATTCCGACCGCAACCTCCCTGCTATTGGAAGGTGGATCGGTAGTTCGTGAGGAACTCCTGGCTTCAGTGCTCGTGCATCTTGCGAAGCGATTGAGTCAGTGGCGAGCCGGCGATCACTCATTAGTGAGTGACTACCGGGCGGCCTGCGTAACTATTGGACGCAACGTTGAAGTGACGTTGCCAGATCAGGCAGTCCTGACGGGGGTTGCCGTTGACGTTGATGACCAAGGTCACCTGGTGGTGAATGACGGTGTCGACACGGTAATTGTCACCGCTGGCGACGTAATTCATGCAACCATCTGACGGTGGCCTACCCAGCGAAACTCCTTGCCCCCGGTGAATCAATTGTCTATGAACTCAAACCCCACTGGCGTGGGCTTATCGTTCCGTTCTTCTTTTTCTTGATTGAGATCTTTCTTCTTACTTGGTTATTCATTACATTCTCAGACAACGATGTAATCCGCTGGATCTTGGCTGCGGTATTTGTCATTGTGGTTTTCGGTTGGTCGTTGATTCCGTTTTTACGGTGGTTGACCACTCAATATGTATTCACGGATCGACGCATCATCATTCGCAAAGGCTTACTCACTAAGCAAGGTCGAGATATGCCGCTGGCAAAAACTAACAACATCACGTTCAATCAAGGAATCCTTGGCCGAATGTTTAACTACGGCAATCTGGATATTGATTCAGGAAACGTTGATGGAAGTTTGATCATCAACGATGTGCCAAACGTTGAAGAGATTCAACGCGATGTCTACCGCCTTGCTGAGGAAGACGATGCTCGTCGACGCAGTGGCGGCGCTTAAACCCTGCTAGATCTAACTAGAAACGTCTAGATCAAAGTAGAAGCGTCGCGCTCGGCAAGTTCGCGATCTGCGGCATTGTCGGGCAACTCTGGAAAGACCCACTTGCGGTAACTCCAAAAGCGAAACAGTGTTCCTAAACCTAACCCGATGACATTGGCGCTGAGATTGTCGGCAAGTGCGCTGGTAAGCCCGAGTACGTAATGGCTGACATACAAACAGGTGATAGCGATCAACATGCCTACGCCATTGAGTAAAAAGAACATGGCCAGTTCGCGGCTCATGCGACTGCGTCCACGATTTCGAAACGTCCAATAGCGATTGCCAAAATAGGCCACGACAGTAGCGACCGCGACGCTGACAATTTTTGCGCTAATTGGTCGGTCATACATCGGCCCCTGGCCACCGGAGAACCGCAGCAGGTTGAAGAGTCCGATATCAACCACGAGTGCGCCAAGGCCAACGACGCCGAATTTAGCTACTTCATGGAAAAGGGCGGCAAATTGGCCTCGAAATCTTTGAACGAGGCGAA
>JBIIAA010000071.1:0-10617 GCA_044240165.1 Candidatus Nanopelagicales bacterium | reverse complement strand
GTCGTCACGGGACTTCCTCGAAATCCAGGAGACGAGTTGATCGACCTTCGCATCAATGACGTGATCATTCGACTCCTTAAGCGAGATGCCGCAGACACTTCACGCGATACCTTGCACTCTTGGTGCATCTCTGTGCCCGATCTCGCAGACACCTGCATTCGTCTAACTTCAGCTGGAATAAGGGTGGATTCACAGACCGAGTTATTAGCCACAACTCACCAAGAGGACACGCTGGGCATGCGACTGCAATGGGTTCAGGCCGCGTCGCTAGTTTCCTAGAGAGTCGATGGTTGAGTCCTATGAGATAGAGGCAGAAAAGATGCTCTCGATCGAGTGTGCAAGTAAACGGTTGAATTCTTGATCTGCTTGATCTACCCGCAGTCCTTCAGTCAGTGCCCTTGAGTAACTTGCAATCATGCCGCGATTGCGATGTAGAAGGGTGCACGCTTGTTGTCTGCTGTAGCCACCTGAAAGTGCGGCCACCCGGAGTACTCGTGGATGTTCGATGAATTCACGGTAAAAGTTGTCGATGTTTGGCAGCGTGAGCTTAAGGACCACTGCAGATTCAGCATCGAGCATGTCGAGCTGCGCAAGTAAAGCATCACGAAGGAGTTCCTCAGCATGTCCCTTCTCAGGGCTATGTATTTCGATTTCTGGCTCAATGATTGGGATAAGCCCAACTGTGGAGACGTGGGATGCTGTAATGAATTGTTGTTCGACGACTTCGTTGATGCCCACGATGTCGGCCTCGTGAATAAGCGAGCGCATTTTGGTTCCGAAAATTCTGTGGTGCTTGGCATGATCTAGTAGATCGGTTAACTCAGGAATTGGCTTCATGAGCTGGACGCCGTTGTTCTTTTCTTCGAGACCATTATCAATTTTCAGAAATGGAACAACCTGCTTCTTTTGCCATAAGTAATCGGCAGTGAATAGTCCCTCGATTTGATCTTCCATTGTGCGTTTGAAGAGTATCGATGCCACGATCTGTGAGCCAGTAAAACTCGGGCTTGTGATAATTCGACTGCGCATCTCATGCATGAGGTTAAACATCTCATTTTCATTGCTATAGCTTTCCGGGTCGATTCCGTAAAGTTCTAAAGCATGAGGTGTGCTTCCGCCACTTTGATCCAGAGCTGCGATGAATCCTGCCCCGTGGCGGACCTTCTCAAGTTGTTCCAGATTCATTGCTTACTCATTTCTCGGGTATAGGTGGTGATTCGACATGGAAGATATTGATGAAGGCAGGTATCAGAATGTCACGCAGATCGTGTTGATGTTCGGTCAAGTGGGTCGGTGGACTGAGCAATGATCTGGGAATGGCGTAAGTAGAGGAACTTAGAGAATGCATCTATCCCTAACACGATTGGAATTGAGCTTAGCGCGATGATCCAGCCGATCAAGGGTGGTGATGATTGGCCCAGGGCGTCGCTCAGTTCCGGAATAAAGATCAGACAAAGTGAGATTCCGATGGATACCAATATCGCTGGAAGTAGAAGTCGATTAGTGAACCAACCAAGTTGCCAAGGGGTAAACCTGCTACTCCGGCAAGCGTAAGCATTCGCGGCTTGCCCAAAGATGATTGCGAGAAAGGCAGCTCCAGATGCTGCAATCACTGCGGACCCTTGCGTCGGGTCACCTAGTCTCCATCCCAAAACATATAAGGACGCAAAGAAAGCGAGCAGGCTAACTCCCGATTCGATCGGACCTAATAATCCAAATGCACGCCTAAGGACTGTTCGGTTAGCAAGTCGACCTGTTATTGGCGGTTGAGTGAGCACCTTGTCGCTGGGTGGTTCCGTACCTAAGGCAACTGCGGAAAAGGAATCAGTTCCGATATCAATGGCAAGAATCTGCAGTACTCCGATCGCCAATGGAATCGAACTTCCAGTTGCAGCCCAGACAACAAATGGCATGAGTTCACAGACATTGTCGGTGAGATGGTAAGTCAGAAACTTTCTGGTGTTTTGAAACGTCACCCGGCCAAGGGCGATCCCCATGACAATGGATCTGAAGTGATCGTCTAGTAACACTAGATCAGCTGCTTCGCGAGCGACATCTGTTCCAGAAACTCCCATGGCAATGCCCACGTCGGCTGCAACCAACGCGGGAACGTCATTAACCCCATCTCCGGTCATTGCCACCACTTCACCTTGAGCCCGCAGAGCCTGTGCAATGCGAAGTTTGTCCTCGGGAGTGACGCGGGCAATCACGGTGCCGTGCTTCGATACGAGTTTGGCCAGTTCATGATCATCTTTTGGTAGTTGGTCACCCGTTATCACGAGATCGTTAGTTGTCCTTAAACCGACCTGATTAGCAACTGTTTTGGCGGTTGCTGGATGATCCCCTGTCAGCATGACAACCGCTACACCGGCTGCTCTACATTGCTCGATAGCTGCACTTACATCGGAACGTGGTGGATCCTCGAGTCCGAACAGGCCGAGTAGGGTCAAATTGCTTTCTATTTGTTCCACATCCAAAGGCAGTTGAGTGTCAATCTTGCGGTACGCAACAGCAAGCACTCGAAGCCCTAGTTCGGCGTAAGCATCTACACAATTTTTTGCCCCTACTAGGTTTCCGCACAAGGGCAGCACCGAATCAGGTGCACCTTTCACGTACAAGACCCCATCAGACACCGCAGACATGCGACGTCGACGTGGGTCAAAAGGAAACCTGGCCTCCGGCTCAACCAGGTTTGTCGACAATTGCGTGTCAACACGACGTGCAAAGACGTCCAAAGCGGCTTCCATCGGGTCACCGTGTGCCAGCCACTTATTCCTTGAAAAGTAGGCATACCCGTCGCTGCTCACGGCTGATGCGAAGGCCATTTCCTGGATTCCCTCAGTCAAAATCTCTTTGGGGTAGGTCAGTTGTGCGGTTGGGTCATATCCAAAGGACTCGATCTCTAATGAAAAAGTTGGAGTCCATACTCTGACGACTGACATTTCATTTCTTGTCAGAGTTCCAGTCTTGTCTGTGCACACGATAGTGGTGGAGCCAAGTGTTTCTACGGCCTCGAGATCGCGAACAAGAACATTATCTTTCGCCATTCGTTCGGCGCCTAGAGCCAAAGTCAACGTGATCGTTGGTAGGAGGGCTTCAGGTACTAATGCAACCATGACACCGATCCCAAAAACCACAGCATCGCTCAAGGGGTTTCCTAATAGCCAGGTGATCACGAGGAATAAGAGACCAATGCCGATTGCAAGCATCGCGATCAGCTGAGCCAGACGCCGCATTTCGCGCGCGAGGGGAGTTAACCGCTGTGCTGATTGTTGGCTGGCTGCAGCTATTGTAGAAAATCTGGTATTTATCCCAATCGCAGTTACGACGACTTCACCATCACCTTCAACAACAAACGTGCCCGCATAGAGAAGTTCGCCAATATGGGTTCGATGCATTTCACTTTCACCAGTCAACATTGAGGTGTCGAGGCCGAGATTGTTAGATTGCTTAAGTTCGCCATCAGCAGGAATTCGATCTCCCGACTCGAGAATTAGTAGATCACCGAGCACAACATCCTGAGCTGCAATGGTTTGGCGTAACCCATCCCTGACAACCGTTACATTTCGAGGAAGCAATTCAAGGAGACGCTGAACTGATCGGTCAGCTCGATTTCCCTGAATGAAGGCGAAAAGGGCATTGATAAAAATGACACCGATGATGGCGAAACTGAGTTGAGGCATGCGAGCAAGAAAACTCAGTGCCGCAGCTGCCCAGAGAAGTAGTGCAAAGAAATGGGTGAACTGGGCTACGAGTTTTCCCACTGCTCTTTTTCTGGGGGCTCGAGGCAGAATATTGTAGCCGTGAGCTTGATGCTGCAACTCAATATCAGCTTGTGTTAGCCCTTTGCTCATGTCTGCACCATCTCACTGACACTAGTTGCTCATTTGTCGGTAATCGTTGTTCAGAAAATGTTTGAACAAACAATGAACAGCTGTCTCTTGATGGAGTAGACAACTGTTCTATTGAATTGATGAACGCAACTCACTCACATGAGTTAACCAAAATAATAGGGAGGTCAATATGGCTGAGATCAGTACAAAGACTCAAGCGAATAATCAACTTGCACCAATTTGGAATGACTCTTGGCCACGAGTGGTCGATTGGTTTGATGGGTTGTTCCCAGCGGAATTGGCATGGCGTGGTCGCGCACAACACACGATGCGAATCGAAGAATTTTCTCGAGATGGTTCTTATGTGCTTCGGGCAGAGATCCCGGGAATCGACCCTGACAAAGACGTAGATGTCGCAGTGTCTAATGGATTCCTGACGATTCAAGCTCGAAGAGAGATCGTCACAAAGGATTCACACCGATCGGAATTCCAATATGGAGAATTCAATAGAAGCATCGCACTTCCAAGTGGGGCAAAAGGCGACGATGTTAAGGCCTCATATAAGGACGGAATTCTGGAAGTTGTGGTTCCGATGATGGAAACAGGTAATGGTGCCATCCATATTCCCGTTGCTAAGAAGTAATCAATCACACAGAGAGTCTTTCTGACAGACCCTCTAGAGAAGGCGTGACTGCCTTCTTTAGAGGGTTTCTCTAGAAGGCGATCAGCCACCTTGTCAATGGCGATGCTGGCGCAGTCATTGACCGTTCACTGAAAGAAGACTGACCAATTTCGGCTTTTCACCAGGCGGGTGACGCCGAAGAATTGCACTCACCCAACCTCCGACATTAAGGACACGCATGAAAATCGCGATGCTCAGCACCTTCCCCCCAACTCAATGCGGAATTGCAACGTTTACGCAGAGTTTGGCTAGTGCGATGGCTCAAGGAAATGACGTAAATATCATTCGGCTTAATCCAGATGAATATTCGAAATTCAATTCCTCGGTTATCCACGAGCACGCGTCATTGGATGATCTGATACTTACCGGACACGTCATGAATTCTCATGATGTTGCGATAATCCAACACGAGTTTGGAATATATGGTGGCAGAGATGGTGAGGATCTCTTACAGATTCTTGGGGCTTTGCGCATCCCCGCCGTCACAGTTCTTCATACAGTGATTAATGCACCAACTCTTAATCAGCGTCGAGTCATGCAGGGCATTATCAACTCTTCAAACCTTCTCGTCACGATGACAGAAATCGCGCGTCGCAACCTGATTCGAAATTATGATGTGAAGCCAGAAAGAGTGCGTGTCATTGCGCATGGTTCCCCAGATCTGCGAACTGCCCTCAGCCTTAACGCTGGTCACAGAAATCCACGATTTCTCACCTGGGGCTTGATCAGTGAAGGTAAGGGAATCGAGTGGGGAATTGATGCACTTGCCTTACTCAAAGACATGGATCCGATGCCTGAGTACGTGGTGGCGGGGCGAACTCACCCCAAGGTGCTTGAGCGAGACGGTGAAGCGTATCGAAACAATTTGATTCGGCGTGCAGCGAGCCTTGGCGTTCTTGGACAGTTGACATTTGTGGACTCCTATCTAACTCCAGAGCAACTCGCCGCGCTGGTGAGCACGAGCGATGCGATCCTTTTGCCCTATGACTCTCGCGAGCAAGTCACCTCGGGAGTTCTCGTTGAAGCACTCGTAGCAGGTGGACCAGTTATTGCAACGCGTTTTCCACATGCCGTAGAGGTTCTGACAGGGGGAGCGGGATTACTGGTGAACCACGAGGATCCAGAAGACATCGCTTCAGCTCTGAGGATGGCAATCACGAACCCACGCGTGTCGGAGTCGCTGAAGATGGGTGCATCTGAAATTAGCCACAGTTACCTTTGGAATTCGGTGGGTGGTGCTTACAGCGAACTTGTTGAAGAACTTGTGAAGCCGAAGGTTCTGCTCCAATCAGTATTGGCAAGCGCATGAGCGTTCAAATTATTCACTCCGATCACGATCACATGCTGAACTATGCGCATCTATTCTCCTTGACAGATGACAAGGGAGTGTTTGAGCACTGTGAATTCTCCCAGCCAAGAATTGAGCATGGCTACTGCGTAGACGATGTTTCGCGAGCTCTCATTGTGGTTGCTAGAGAGCCGTATCAGAACCCGGATCTATCCAGAGCTGCTGGAGTTTATTTTAACTTCCTCAGTAATTCACAGACCAGTGACGGTCGAGTAGTGAACAGATGTGACGTATTTGGCAACTGGAATGGCCCGGCAGACACCAGCGATCATTGGGGTCGGGCGATCTGGGCTTGGGGAACGGTTGTAAGCCGGTCTCGGGACTCCGTGATGGCTGCAGCCGCATACGAGAAGTTTCTAGTCTCGGCAAATAAACGTGGTGAGTTCTTGCGTTCGATGCTGTTTGCTTCTCTGGGGGCAGTTGAAGTGCTCAAAGTTATTCCAGATAATCGCACTGCTCGGAGTTTGATTGCTGACACTGTTGATTTGATTTCTTCGTCTCAAAACAGCAAGTGGCCCTGGCCCGAAGAGCGGCTGACCTATTCGAATGCCGCAATTCCGGAAGTCTTGATGCAAGCCGGTAACTATTTTCATGCGCCTGCCTTAGCTCGTCGTGGTTTGAGTTTATTGAATTGGCTCGTAGAGAATCAGACAATCCACACGCGATTGTCAATCACTCCGTCACATGGTTTTGGCTATATGCAAACACGGCCTGGGTTTGATCAACAACCGATTGAAGTGGCTGCCCTAGCCGATGCCTGCGCTACGGCATTTGACATCACTAGTGACGAATCATGGCGCAGTGTGATCAATATGAGCGCGCGATGGTTTGAGGGAGTTAATGACATGGGCGTGCTGATGTACGAACCTCGAACGGGTGCTGGTTTTGATGGCTTGACGGCTAATGGAAGAAATGAAAATCAAGGCGCCGAATCAACGTTGGCATATCTGTCAACGATGCAGCAATGGAATCGATATTGCGGTAGGAGTTAGACATGCTGGTTGAACGCTTACCCCTGAAGTTAGCTGGGAATCCAAAGCGTGTGCTCACTCGAATCTTCCTACCTGGCGACGAAGAATTAATCCGAGGACAATCCCGGGTGAAAGAAGTGATTGAGCGTGTGCTGGTGCTTCCAGAAGATTCTGTCGTAGCAACGTTAACTGAAGTCCTTGGGTTGTTTGGTGACAGGCACCGCGATCTCATTCATCAATTTGAAACACACTTCGACGCAGTCGCGCACCTAATGGAACCACAGGAATTTATCTCAGATACGCGCAAATACCTGATTGGCGCTTACTGCACAATGGAGTACACCTTTGAATCAACGGCATATTTCAATCCATCTATAGTTCCCCACTTTGATCAGTCTGAGGCAGGGGATGGTGAGTTGCGCATCATTATGAGCGTGAGAACAGTGGGGGAAGGGCACATATCAACTCTTGTTTTTCGCACAGGAATGATTGGAGCAGATGGTTCCGTTAGCATTGATAAGGCTTCCGACTACGCATCTACCCGTGCAAGGCGCTTCACGGTGCTCAGACCGCTACTCGTAGAGCATGCCGTCCGTGAAGCCGGAATTGATGTAACTGAGTTGAAGATAGTCCTGGGAATGATGAAGGAAACCTTCACTCCTGAGGAATTACACACTGCGCTTTCGCTTGTAAAGCATCCTGGTTCCAATGATTCAACCGTCAATGAAATCATCCGAGTTATTGATGCTCTGTCTTTATCAAGTTACGAAGTTGACTTTTCAGAAGAAACTGAACTAGCTGAACGTGTTCTTTGGCCAACGGCGCGTGATGAACGGCGCGGCATTGAAGATGCAAGATTTGTGGAATTCACAGATAACAATGGTCTTGTCAATTACCGAGGAACCTACACAGGGTTCGATGGAACAAAAGTAGTGAGTCGACTCCTCGAGACCCCTGATTTCCGACGCTTTTCATCCGTTGCTCTTTCGGGTCCAGCTTCACGAAATAAGGGTGTGGCGTTGTTTCCAAGACCAATTAACGGGGGATATTACGCGCTCTCGAGATGGGACGGGGAAAGAAACTACGTTTCATTTTCAGAAGATGGTTATCACTGGAATAGTTCGGTACCGCTTGCTGTACCACTAGAACCTAGAACTTTGGGTCACGTTGGTAATTGCGGATCACCTATTGAAACAGACGAAGGATGGCTGGTTATTACGCATGGCACCGGCCCGATGCGCCAGTATTCCATTGGCGCACTCCTTCTTGATCTTGACGATCCGACGAAGGTTATCGCTACTTTAAAGGGACCACTGTTAGCACCGAATGCCGTTGAACGAAATGGTTACGTGCCGAATGTTGTGTTTTCGTGCGGAAGCATGATCCACAACGGACACTTAATTCTGCCCTATGGTTTTGGCGATTATCAGATCGGATTTTGCAGAATTACGGTCAAAGATTTGATTCGGGAAATTAAAACATCCGGGCACCCGCTGGCGTTGAGCGCTTAAATTATAGCGGTCAAATACCAGTCAATATGTTGCATCAGTTCGTTCCGCTGAAAGATATTTATGTAAGTACACAAATTCTTGAATGGGGAATATCGTGAGTTATGAAAGCACAAGAGCCTTCGGCGAAGTAAATGGATCAAACAATTATCGACGCAAGTCAAGGCGATTGATTCTCACGTCCATGAGTGTTGTGGGGGTGGTCGGGAGTCTTGCTGTTGTGGCTACATCGGCAGGTGCAGTTCCGGATACGAAAGTTACTATTTGTCATGCAACTGCAGCAAACGGAAATCCATACACCACGAATACCATCGACACGTCAAGCGTTGACGCTTCTGGTGCTGGATACCTCAATGGTCACGGAGGACCTAGTCACGATGGCCCAATTTGGGATCCAGCGGGTGGGGCAGGTCAGCCAACTTGGGGTGACATCATTCCCGTATTCACGAATCCGAATCCTCCAGGTTCCACATTTCCTGGTCGCAATGCCACCGGGGCTGTCGCGGCTATTCTTCTTGCAAATAATTGCAACTACGTAGCTCCTACGGGAAGTCCTACGGCGACAGCCACAGCCACAGTCACTGCAACTGCAACTGCAACTGCAACTGCAACTGTTACCGCGAGCCCTACGACGACGAGCACTGTGATTGTCACGCCTCCGCCAGTCGTAGTGACGCCTCCTCCAGTGGTAGTAACCGCTCCGCCCGTGACCGTGACGAATACGCAAGTTGTAACGGTGACAGCGTCAGCTACGCCTGTAGCGACGGCAACTTCCTCACCGGTTGCAATTGCCCTACCTGCAGCGGCTGACACAGCTGCTCCAAGTCAAGCCCCGCAGATCGCGGTGTTACCCGAAGCGGGTTCTGCGCCGTCCGTCATTCCTGCTGGCGGTGACGGAGCAGCGAGTCGCTCTCAAGGATCCCTGGTCTTAGCAGGCGCTCTTGGCCTGATGGGTATTGCCGGAATGACAGGTCTGGCATTGACAGGCAAACGCCGCGACAGCGAGTGAAGTGAACCATGCAAGAGCGTCTCAGAGTTGTCTTGCTTACTCTGAGCGCTCTTGCACTCATTTTTTCAGCAATTCTTGGTTTCGAGGGGTTGCAAAGTAAGCAGGATGTCTCTCATGAGTTTGGGGATCGCAGAGATGCAACCGTGGTCGCACCGGAACCTAAAGTCTCCACGGCAGATATTCCAATTCGGATACGAGTGCCCGCCCTTTCACTCTCGGCACCAATCCTCGCTGTGCAGAAACGAGATGCAATCACCCTCGATGTTCCTTCGGATATTCGCACGGTCGGCTGGTATTCCTCAGGTGTAAGCCCTGGGTCGGCTTCGGGCTCAGCTGTTCTTGTCGGGCATCGTGATGGATCTGGCGGGAGTGTAGGCATCTTTTGGAGGCTTGGATCGCTCGAGATGGGTGATCGCATTGAAGTCCTAACGCGAAGTGGAGGTTCCTTGATCTATAAAGTAATCGCCGCAGAATTGTTGAACCACCCTGAGTTACAGCAGGCAAGCCCCGATCTATTTGCAACGTTAGGAAACCCACGTCTGACATTGATCACTTGTGGTGGAAGTTTTGAACGAGATTTGGGTGGCTATCAGGCAAACATCGTTGTTACGGCTGTGCCCGTTTCGGCTTGACATGTGCGTAACTATTTCATGACCGATGTATGTACTCGTTAGCTCTGTCAGATTCGGATAGGTACGTAAAGGATGAGTAATCGATGAATGGGCGCGACAGGCTACTTGGGGAAATCTATGAACATCAGCACTTCGAAGACTAAGGGGTTTATGAAGGCACTTTCGAGCGCCTTGCCACTGGTAGCAGTCTTTACGATTTTGAGTTTCTCAGCGGCTCAGGCTTTATCCCCGTCAGGATTTCAATCCAAGGACGGCAACGAAAATTCCCAAGGTGGTCAGGATTGGCAAAATATTGCACCCGCCAAGTGGCAAATCAATCAGCCTGATCCTTTCAATTCTTCAAAGGACGATCAATTTATTTCGAAAGCGAACTCGGATAATCCCAAGCCCAGGATTGATAGCGTGGATGTTCCTTATGGCAGGTCAGATCTCACCGCATTACGTGTAGCGAGCGAGACAAAAGACAATCAATCTTTTGTGTATCTAGCGTGGAACCGAATTAATTCCGTAGATTCAGCAAACATGAATTTCGAATTCAATCTGAACCAGACTCTGAGGCCAAGGGACTCTGTTCCAATGCGAAGTGTGGGTGATCTCCTAATAACTTTTGACTTTAGCCGTGGGGCACCGCATG
>JBIIAA010000167.1:0-3016 GCA_044240165.1 Candidatus Nanopelagicales bacterium | reverse complement strand
AGCGAGTTTTCGATCAAAGGTTGCTAATGCGACACCTGCCTCACGAGCGGCATCCAGGGCACAACAATCTGGGAGCCGCAGGCTTGTCGTGGCCCTCAGCTGAGCCAATCGCAGTGCGCCTGCCTCACCCGACGATCCCACGACGGACATAACCAGACGAAGGCGATTGAGGATCACTTCTTGCTTGCCAAGTTGAGCTGCATGAACAAGAACTTCAGCCAGGTTGATCTCGTGAACAAGGTAGGGCCGCATATAACTTTGCGTGAGTGCACGCGCGAGAAGATTGTGTTTGTCTTTACTGTTAATGAGGGCCAATAAAACGCTTGCGTCCAGCGCAATCATTCGGGCCAATCCTGTCGGAGGTCTTCGAGGGTCACTCCGTGATAGCTATCCCCTAATTCGCGATACATCTCGTCCAATGCCATTTGAAAGGCGACAGCCTCTTCTAACGGACTCTTCAATGAATTCTGCGCGCCAACCATAGCCAATCGCACCAGTAACTTGGACCGCGATTCATCGGGCCACTTCAGCGCAGCCTTATCTAGGCACGCGGCAAGCTCGTCGGTCTCTGTGATTTGGTATCTCTGACGAGTGGTGGGCATGTGTAAAGTGTATCACTTTCGATATTAGTGGTACACCCATACCATGAGCGTCTTACTTGAGGAGTCCCATGAACCGCCGCATCGCAATTTTGTCGAGTGCTCTTATCGCTCTTGCCACCTGCGCAAGCCTTCTTCCTGCTGCTACCGCAGCTTCCAACGATGACGGTCGCGTGGTGCAGATCGGCACCTACGACTCGCTGACTCTTCCAAACTACGACGGATTAGCACCTATCAACTCGGTCTGGAAAGGCCAGACACTCGGGCTTGGCACCTTTGACCATCTCGACGGCGAACTCGTATTGGTCGGCGGTGCGATGTACCGCATCAGTACGGATGGAACGCCTCAAAGGATCGACGGCACCCAATCAACGCCTTACTTCCAAGCCATTAACTTTCGTCCCGACTCATCAGGCCCTGTGCCGCCCGGAACTACATGTGCGAACTTGATGAACGCAGTGAACGACCTCGCAAAAACAAATAGCGGTGTCATCGCTGTGCGAGTGCGTGGAACTTTCACTGATCTAGTTACTCGCAGCGTCCCAGCGCAAGCAACGCCATATAAACCGTTGGGTGAAGTTGTTGCAAAACAAACACTGTTCCCGCTGGGTGCCCGCAAAGCTGTGCTTGTTGGCTTTAGAACAGGTCCTGACTTTGCCGGAGTTGGTGCTCCAGGGCTACATCTGCACGGAGTCACAGCCGATCGCGCCGCCGGCGGCCATGTGATCTCTTGCGTTGTCGGACCTGATGTTCAACTATCAATTCAACGCGCAAGCGGTGTGAATATTTCTTAGCCGGAATCTCTCGCGGTGAGATGAACTAGTGACCTAAAAGATCGCGAATAACTGCATCGGCGAGCAACCGACCAGCTCTAGTGAGTTGCACACGGCCGTTGCTCGCCGCCGCGGGATCAACAAGTCCACCCGCCACAAGGTCTTCAACCTTTGCGCGGTCAACGGTTGAGAGCGCAATACCTTCAGCCAGTCGAACACCCAACATCACTTCTTCTAAGCGAAGGTCATCAGTGGTCAAGACCTCAGAGCCTGCACTTGGTGGCTCATAAGCCGTAACTTTTTCGGTGTACGGCACCGGATGTTTGACGTTCCACCAACGATTGCCATTGACGTGGCTATGTGCTCCAGGGCCAATCCCCCACCAGTCTTGACTTCGCCAATAGGCAAGATTGTGTTGGCATTCGCCGCCGGGAACTGCCCAGTTAGAAACTTCATACCAAGGAAGACCAGCAGCCTGCATACGTTCATCAATAATTTCATAGCGGTCCGCACACACGTCGTCGTCAGGCATCGGCAATTCACCTCGCGCGATGCGTCGACTCAGAGCAGTTCCATCTTCAACGATGAGTGAGTAAGCAGACAGATGATCGATACCAGCCGAAAGCGCTGCCTCTACTGATCCGATCAGGTCATCATCGGATTCACCCGGAGTGCCATAGATCAAATCGAGATTGACGTGTTCAAAGCCTGCTTCCCTCGCCCACTTTGCAGCCTGCACGCTTGCGCCAGGGGTATGCGTGCGCTCCAGAATTTGCAATACCTTCGGTGCACTGCTTTGCATGCCAAAAGACATCCGAGTGAAGCCACCTGCGCGCAGTTCAGCAAGCATCTGAGGTGTGACCGAATCAGGATTAGCCTCAGTGGTGACTTCGGCACCTTCAACAAGACCAAAAGACTTCTTGATTTCTGCCAACACAAAGTTCAAGCCTGCGGAACCCAACAAGGTCGGAGTGCCGCCACCCACGAACACAGTGCTGACTTTTCGGTCGCTACCAAGTTGCTCTGCTGCGAAGCGCACTTCTTTGGCAAGCACTTCATGGAATGAATCGCGCCGAACATCGCTACCAAGTTCAGTAGCCGTGTAGGTGTTGAAATCACAATAGCCGCACCGACTTGAACAGAACGGAACGTGCACATACAGCGAGAGCGTGCTGCGATCGTGCATGGGCACTACTTCTTTGGACTGTCCGACGTAGAAAGCGCAGCGATGAAGGCTTCCTGAGGAACTTCCACTCGGCCCACCATCTTCATGCGCTTCTTGCCTTCCTTCTGCTTTTCAAGCAGCTTGCGCTTACGACTGATGTCGCCGCCGTAGCACTTGGCAAGAACGTCTTTACGAATTGCACGAATGGTTTCACGAGTAATTACGCGTGAACCAATTGCTGCCTGAATCGGCACCTCGAACTGTTGGCGAGGAATCAGATCCTTAAGTTTCGCGGTCATCATCGTGCCGTAAGCCATTGCCTTATCGCGATGCACGATTGAACTAAATGCATCAACGGCTTCGCCCTGCAACAAGATGTCAACCTTCACAAGATCCGCATCTTGTTCACCGCTGAGTTCGTAATCAAGTGAGGCATAGCCCTTGGTCTTTGACTTCAGAGCATCGAAGAAGTCGAACAC
>JBIIAA010000166.1:0-3033 GCA_044240165.1 Candidatus Nanopelagicales bacterium | reverse complement strand
TGATGTGATTGGTGACCGGCGCGCTCAGAACCAGCCAGGCACCGATCAGGAGTACCCAAACTGGCGAGTACCCATGACCAATGCGGCAGGTGAAGTGATGTTGATTGAAGACTTACAGGCCAACAACCAAGCCATCAGAGTTTTTATTGATGCTCTGGGTTAGTCGCTATCTCGAGCTTGAGCCCGGATTGAGCGCTCCACTCCGTCGCGACCTTCGCTGACCAAGCGACGACCAGCCGGACCAAGGTCTACTGCTTCATCACTTGCTAACAGCGCATCAGTGAGACGTAATGTTTCGGCATCCGCAAGCAAGAACGGATACAAACCAACCGTGAGTTCCTGAGCGATTTCATGGGTGCGATCTCGCCAGATCCGTGGAATCTCGGCAAAGTACTTTTCGCGGAAGGTCACCAAGATGTCGCGCTGTTCCGGCTGAATGAACCCGCCCAGGGTGGCTCCGATAAGTGCGTTTGGCAGATCGGTTCGCTCAAAGAGATCGGTCCAAGCGATTTGCTTTGCACCATGTGATGGCCGAGAAGCAAAGGCATGTGCGGCATACCGGCGACCCGTAGCCGTGTCATCAGCCTTGAGTTCGTCTTCCACTGCCTCGTCGCTGATGTTGCCGGTTGTAACCAATCGATCGAGCATGAACCAGCGCAGATCAGTGTCCACTGCGAGCCCTGGCCAAATAATTGAGCCATCGAGCAACCCGGCAACAACTGCCAGATCTGTTTCAGAGCGTGCAGCGCTAATGAATGCGCGAGTAAATGCCAATTGATGGTCGCTGCCAGCTATGGCTGATTGTGCGAGTGTGCTCGTTGCCGCAGCCAAGCGATCGTTGTAGATATCGCGATGATTTTCTGCCGCATATTGATCGATTGCACTCTTGAGTTGACGAAGAACCCCCTGCACAACACCGATATCGGATTCAGTTGCGGTTCCACTTAATACAAGAGTCAAGTAATCACCCGTTGACACTTCGGCATCGCGGGTCATGTCCCAAGCTGCGCCCCACATGACTGCGCGAGCAAGTGAATCTTCGAGATCCCCAAGGTGTGAAACCGCGGTGGCCCAAGAACGCTCATCGAGACGAATCTTGGCGTAAGTGAGGTCACCATCGTTAAGCAGCAAAAGGTCTGGCTGCTTCACGCCGACAAGTGCAGGGATCTGCGTTTGGGCGCCTGAAATATCAACTTCTAGACGCTGACGAAGTTGAAGGCTGCCAGCATTGAGGTCATAGAGGCCAATGCCTAAGCGATGTGAACGCAAGGTTGGTGCGATGCCCACAGGTGATGATGGTGGTTCTTGCTCGACGATCACCGAGGTGAAGTTTCCGGCTGCATCAACTTCAACAAGTGGGCGCAACAGGTTTACGCCACTGGTGCGAAGCCATTCATCAGTCCAAGAGGAAAGATCGCGACCAGAAGTGGCCTCGAGCTCAACGAGCAAGTCAGGAAGTTGGGTGTTCTTCCATGCGTGCTTATCGAAGTACAACCGCAAACCAGCAAGGAATTCTTCTTCGCCCACCCAGGCAACGAGTTGGCGCAAAGCAGAAGCACCCTTGGCGTAGGTGATGCCGTCAAAGTTCACGCGCACTGAATCAAGATCAACCATGTCAGCGGCGATGGGGTGCGTTGATGGCAATTGATCTTGGCGGTAAGCCCAGGCTTTGCGCTGATTGGCGAACGTTGTCCAAGCATCCTTGTAACGAGTTGCGTGCACATTGGCGTAGTGCGCAGCCCATTCAGCAAATGATTCATTGAGCCAAAGGTCATCCCACCAAGTCATGGTGACCAGATCGCCAAACCACATATGTGCCATCTCGTGCAAGATCGTGTTGGCGCGCTGTTCGTAGGCGGCATCAGTAACGCGCGAGCGGAAGATTAAGTCTTCAAGGAAGGTGACGCAGCCAGCATTTTCCATTGCCCCAGCATTGAATTCGGGCACGAAGAGTTGGTCGTATTTACCAAAGGGGTAGCCAACTTTGAACTGTTCTTCAAAGAATGCAAAACCCTGCTTGGTGATGAGCAAGATGTCGTCTGAATCCAAATACTGTGAAAGTGATTGGCGGCAGTAGACGCCAAGGGGATAGGTGCCGTAAGCACCTTCATAGGAATCTTCAACCTTGAAGTAAGGGCCGGCAACGAGTGCGGTGATGTAGGTGGACATGCGCGGAGCGGGCTCAAATTCCCACCGAGCAACGCCTTCACTCACGGCAACCGAGGCTGGGCTCGTGCTGTTTGAAACGACCTGCCAGTGCGAGGGCGCAGTCACGCGAAGTTCAAAGGTAGCTTTGAGATCGGGTTGTTCAAAACAGGCATACATGCGGCGTGCATCTGCAGATTCAAATTGGGTGTAGAGGTAGGTCTCGTTATCAACGGGGTCAACGAAGCGGTGCAAGCCTTCGCCAGTGTTCATGTAGGAACCATCGGCGGTTACGACGACAGTATTTTCTGCTTGCAGGTTAGGCAAAGCAATACGAGCGCCATCGACAACAGCCGCTATGTCGAGCGCCACACCGTTGAGTTCGACACTGCGGACTTGAGCTATGTGATCTAGCCAAGTCGAACTCCCGGGCGTGCCGCAACCAAAGGTTGCGGTCGTTGTCACCCTGAACGTCTGCGCATTGCCAGTTAGGTCGAGGTCAACTACGTAACCTTGGGATTGGATCAACTGGGCGCGATCGGCTGCTTCTGCTCTTGTGAGGTTCTCGTTGTTCGCCATACGAGGATCCTGCCACCTACAGATCCTGGCTCAGTTACGGTGTCCGTCATGACCACATCAGTTGACTTTTGGATTGATCCAATGAGCCCTTGGGCTTGGACCACGGCACGCTGGCTTGAAGAGGTCGAGACCATGCGCGACATCAAGGTGAATTGGCGCGTGATGTGCCTAGCGATCCTGCATGAAAATGACGAGACCCCGCCGCCTGCCCAATTCCAAGAATGGCTCAAAGGCACCTGGCTGGTAGCTCGGGCAGTTGAATCAGCTCGCGCGTGCTCAGGCGACGAAGCCGCTCGCGCACTGCTCTTC
>JBIIAA010000070.1:0-10767 GCA_044240165.1 Candidatus Nanopelagicales bacterium | reverse complement strand
AGTGCGACGCAGCGCCGCAAACCAATCCAACTTATATGCGTAGTGGTCGTGATCGAGTTCGCGACCGTTGGGAACGTAGATGCTCCAGACACGAACTCCGCCGCAGGTGGCACCAATGGCTCGGGGCTCATCGGCTTCTTCAAAGAGTGGCTGATCGATCAAGCCACGAGCGACATCAGTGATGCCAACCTTGGAGAGCAGGGCCACACCATTCCAGCGTCCGGTGCCCAGCGCTTCCACCTCATATCCCAATGCTTGAACCGGCATATATGGGAATGCTTCTGTGGTGCACTTGAGTTCTTGCAGAGCTAAGACGTCAGGTTGATTGAGCTCAAGCCAAGCCAAGAGTCGCTCAAGTCGTGCGCCGACAGAGTTCACGTTCCAGGTAGCAATGCGCACGGGTTAAGACTAGGGCCCGACGAGCATTCCGAGTTCTTCACAGGCCGCGCGCATCTGTTTGTCGAGGGTGAGCACGAGATCAGCGCCCACAGTAAAGGCGGTTGCCACATGAATTGCATCAAGGGAGCGCAGTGTTTGATGGGGAACGTCGGCAGCATTACGGAGAACCAGATCAGAGATGCCAACGATGGCGATGTCATCTAGGACGAGCTCTACTTCACGATCATAATGTTGACCCACGCTTCGACGTATTACTCGGCTTACTTCAAGGCGGCCTACAGCCGAGGTAGCTAGTGATGCACCGCCAGCAAGGAGTTCATTTATTACTGCGCAAAAAGTTAGTGAGTCTGGTTCATCGAGCACACGTTTAAGGAGCACGTTTGAATCGCAGTAAACAATCACCAGTCTTGCTTTCCGCGCTCATAAGCAATGAGTGATTCGCTCGTAACGCCAGGTGGCAGCGGTATTCTGGGTAACGTCAGGGCTTCTGGGGATGCCTTTCTCCCTGGAGTGAGCATGTGCCTGATCTCAGGTGGGAAGGCACGCAGCTGGTAATTGCGGATGTAGTCAGCGATGGCGTCACGGATGAGGTCTTGTTGCGAACGACCAGTTTCTTCAGCGAGAGCTTTCAGTTCCCCGGCTAATTCCTCATTCATTCGCACATTGACGGCCATGGATATACGGTACCGATTTTGGTACCATATGGGCAAGAGAGTGGTCATTGCCCAAGAGTGAACCAGTCGAACCCCCATAGAAATCCATAAGTACAGCCTGTGGAAGGGATCCGTATATTGAGGTCGCGGTGGATAAGCGGGCCAGTCAGAACCGTCCTTTTGGCCTTAGCCCCAAAGTCGGCTAACCTTTCCAAGTCCTGTTGACCGAAGAAGCGGTTTTTCTTCAACCAGCAGGCACGCAAGAACCCTCCTGTCGGGGAACGTCCTCGGCCGATTTAGTCCAAAGGAGGTGGGTTTCTTATGCGTCATTACGAGGTCATGGTAATTCTCGATCCAGATCTAGAAGAAAAAACCGTCGCTCCCAGCTTGGAAACGTTCCTAAACGTTGTCCGCGCTGATGGTGGCGAAGTCCTAAAGGTTGATATTTGGGGCCGTCGTCGCATGGCTTACGAAATCAACAAAAAAGCAGACGGCATTTATGCCGTGCTGGAGATGAACGCCACTCCAGCTGCTGTTGCAGAACTTGATCGTCAGCTTTCGCTGAACGAAGCAGTGATGCGCACCAAGGTTCTGCGTCCAGAGATCGTTAAGTAATGGCCGCCGGGGATATCGCAGTAACAGTCATTGGCAACTTGACCAATGATCCAGAACTGCGTTTCACGCCAAGTGGTGCAGCAGTGGCTTCGTTCACTGTCGCTTCTAGTTCGCGTGTCCTCGATCGCACGACCAACGAATGGAAAGACGGCGAGACCGTTTTCATGCGTTGCAGTGTGTGGCGTCAATACGCCGAGAACGTTGCAGAGTCCCTAACTAAGGGAACTCGCGTCATCGTTTCAGGTCGGTTGAAGCAGCGCTCATATGAAACGCGTGAAGGCGAAAAGCGTCAGGTGATGGAAGTTGAAGTCGACGATGTCGGCCCAGCACTTCGCTACGCAACAGCCAAGGTTAATCGCGTTCAGCGTCAGGGTGGATTCGAAGGCGGCAGCAATGCCGGCGCCGGAGCACCTACAGACGATCCATGGGCCAGCGGTCCATCAGGCGGCGCTTCGTTTGACGAGCCACCTTTCTAATCCAGCAACATCTGACTTCACAGGAGTAAGTAGACATGGCACCACGAGAAAATGATCGTGATAACAAAAAGCGCGGACCAGCGCGTGGCAAGGACGACAAGCTTCCAAAGCGCAAGGATTGCGTTTTCTGCCGAGGCGAAATCAAAGGCATTGATTACAAAGATACGAACTTGCTTCGCAAGTTCATCTCGGACCGCGGGAAGATCCGCGCCCGTCGTGTCACAGGCAACTGCACCCAGCATCAGCGCGATATCGCTAATGCAGTGAAGAACGCCCGTGAAGTGGCACTCCTTCCCTACACATCAACAGCACGCTAAGGAATCATCATGAAGCTTATTTTGACTCAAGAAGTTTCAGGCCTTGGCATTGCTGGCGACATCGTCACAGTCAAGGATGGTTACGCACGTAACTTCCTGATGCCCCGCAGCCTAGGCATTGCCTGGACCCGCGGCGGCGAAAAGCAGGTCACTCAGATCAAGCGCGCCCGCAAGGTCCGCGAGATCCGCGACACTGCTCACGCAAACGAAGTGAAGCAAGCAATCGAAGCTCTCAAGGTCACCCTTGAAGCCAAGGCTGGCGACACCGGACGTCTCTTTGGTTCCATCACTGCCAGCGATCTTGCTGATGCAGTGAAGGCAGCCGGCGGCCCACTCGTTGACAAGCGCAAGGTCACCATCGCTGAGCACGTCAAGACCGTTGGCAAGTACAACGCGACTGTCGTTGTTCATGAAGGCGTAACCGCCAAGCTCCACTTTGAGGTAGTTGCAGGCTAAACCCGAACTCTTCACATGTTGGCAGGTTTCCCTTGCGGGAAGCCTGCCTTCATTTATTGGTCATATTGCGGATAAATCTGGGTGCTCATCGCTAGTGTCGGCTCTAACTATTAGTTTCGGAGGTATTCGATGACATTCGCAGATTCCATTAAGTACTGCTTCAACAACTACGTGAACTTCAATGGACGGGCCAGCAGGTCACAGTTTTGGTATTTCGTACTCTTCACCAACATTGTGAGTTTGATGCTGTCATTAGCAGACCAAGGAATTTTCGGGACGACTGTCTTGAGTGCCATCTGGTTCCTCGCGGTGATTCTCCCGCAGCTCGCAGTTGGCTCACGTCGACTGCACGACACCGGTAAGTCAGGGTGGCTCCAGTTGTTGATTTTGATTCCATGTGTGGGCATCATCATTCTTATTGTGTTCTGGGCAACAGCAACGGTTACTGGTCCAAATGCATATGGTTCGGAAACAATTTAACTACTGAAAGATTGGACACTCTGGAATGAAATTTGGCCCAGCAACTTCTTATTGTCTTAAGAATTATGCAAAGTTTAATGGACGTGCGAGCCGCTCAGAGTTCTGGTACTTCTACCTATTCAATGTTCTCGTCGCAGGCGTGCCAGCGATCATAGGTTCAATACTCATGGCAGTGGGTACAACTTCAACGGTTGACATGGTTGGAATGACCACCACCACCCTTGGTGCTATTGGTATTTTCGGCATTATCGTGCTTGTTTTATCCGGCCTCATCAGTCTTGCTTTGTTGATTCCTAACATCGCAGTTGCCTGCCGCAGATTGCATGACCGTGGAACTTCCGGCTGGCTATTGCTCCTCGCTCTCGTGCCTTGCGGAAGCCTTGTGCTATTCATCTTTTGGTTGTTGGAAAGTCAGGGACCAAACTCATTTGGTGAGGGACCAGCTACAGCGTAAATTCAATTTCATAGTTCTGGGGCCCGGCCATTTGGTTGGGCCCCAAAATTATTTACAGCCCGTGTCTTAGTTGATCTGTTGTTGCAGGTAAGCAACGAGTCCATCCGCAGCGTCTTCAATCATTTTCAAGACGAGCACGAAACTTTCTTCGCCACCGTAATACGGGTCAGGCACGTCGAGCTCGGCACTTGGATCTGGGTACTGAGATAGGGCAGGGTCAAAGGACCGAAACATTCGTAACTCGGTGGTCGGCAGGTCGATCTCATTGAGCATCACTTGTAGGTTCTTGTAGTTCTCGGTGTCCATCGCTAAAAGCAGATCGATTGCCTCAAACCAGGTCGCATTGATTTGGCGGGCCCTGTGGTCAAGTTCATAGCCAAATTGGGTGATGGTTGCGGCAGCTCTAGGGTCAGCGGGATAGCCGATATGCCAGTCACCTGTGCCAGCTGAATCAACCGTGACTCCAGATTCCAGGCCGGCTTTGACTATCCGATCTCGCACGACTGCCTCCGCGATTGGCGAACGGCAGATGTTTCCAAGGCACACAACAGTGATTCGAATTTGCGACACGCTGGGAGCGTAACGGTCTGGGAGCGCAACTATTTTTTATCCACAGGATTTTCGTGTCTGTTTTTACCTATATGTGAGGGAATTGCAAGGAAAAAACTTTAGTTATCCCCAAGTCATCCCCAGCCCATCACCAAGTCAACTCGGAGTGTCCCCCAGATTGTCCACAGGTTCGTCCACAGGGAAAATGGACAGGAAGGCTCCGCCTTTCTACGGTAAGTCACACCCTCGGGGTAGAACGGCTATACACAGCAAGGAGGAGCAACGGTGAGCGTTACAGAGTTACCTGTTTCACCACAGAATGATCGCACTCCTCCGCAAGACATTGCCGCTGAGCAGTCGGTCATCGGAGCCATGCTCCTTTCCAAAGATGCCATTGCGGATGTTGTTGAAGCCGTAAAAGAAAATGATTTTTATCGCCCAGCGCATCAAAGCATTTATGGCGTCATCCTTGATCTGTATGGCCGCGGTGAACCTGCTGATGCGGTAACTGTTGCTGCTGAACTCACCAAGCGCGGTGACTTGGCTCGAATAGGCGGAGCCGCGTATTTACATACGGTCGTCTCGATGGTGCAGACAGCAGCAAATGCTTCCTACTACGGACGCATCGTGCGCGAACAAGCTATCTTGCGCCGCCTTGTTGAGGCCGGCACCCGCATTGTGCATATGGGCTACTCCGGCACGGGTGACGTTGATGACATGGTGGATCGCGCGCAGGCAGAGGTGTACGAAGTAACGGAACGTCGCACGAGCGAAGATTACGCGCCACTGCGCGACATCATGGGTGATGCGTTGAATGAGATTGAAGCAATCTCTAATCGCGGCGGTGAAATGATCGGCGTGCCAACGGGCTTCACTGATCTTGATTCGCTCACTAATGGCTTGCATCCTGGGCAGTTAATTATTCTTGCCGCACGACCAGCTATTGGTAAGTCGACATTTGGTTTGGATATTTGCAGAGCGGCGTCAATTAAGCATGGTTTGACTTCCTGCATCTTTTCGCTGGAAATGAGCCGCAACGAAATTGTGATGCGACTGCTTTCGGCAGAAGCTCAAGTTCCCCTGCACCACATGCGCGCTGGCACGATGAGCGACGGCGACTGGGCAAAACTCGCAGCAAAAATGGGAACAGTAAGCGAAGCACCATTGTTTATTGATGACTCACCCAACATGACACTGATGGAAATTCGAGCAAAATGTCGCCGCCTAAAGCAACGCCACGATCTGCGGCTCGTTGTTGTTGACTACTTGCAGTTGATGACGTCTGGCAAAAAAGTTGAGAGCCGTCAGCAAGAGGTTTCCGAATTCTCTCGCTCGTTGAAGTTGCTGGCTAAAGAACTTGAAGTGCCAGTGATCGCAATCAGCCAGCTCAACCGTGGACCCGAGCAGCGTACGGATAAGAAGCCGATGCTCTCTGACCTTCGTGAATCTGGTTCCCTGGAACAAGATGCCGACATGGTCATTTTGTTGAGTCGTGAAGATGCTTATGAGCGTGAATCACCTCGGGCGGGTGAAGCTGACTTCATCGTGGCTAAGCACCGCAACGGGCCAACGGCCACCGTTACCGTTGCTTTCCAAGGCCACTACTCACGCTTCGTAGACATGGCTCAGGTCTAGCGAAAGAATCAAACATGGCATTGGCGCTGCGCAACTCCGGAGTATTAGCGGCGTTAGGCGCTGCAGCACTCTTTGGCGCAGGCACCCCTATTGCTAAAGCTTTTCTCGACGATACGGGCCCGCTCATGTTTGCGGGTCTGCTCTATCTGGGCACAGGACTCGGCTTATTTATCTGGCGTTTGGCCCGCCGTACGCCCAAGGCCCATCTTGCCCGCAAGGAACTTGGGTGGCTGGTCGGTGCTGTGGTGTGCGGCGGAGTCCTTGCGCCAGGATTGTTGATGCTGGGTTTAACGCACATGCCAGCTACTGGCGCGTCATTACTATTGAATGCAGAAGCAGTGTTTACCGCGCTCATCGCTTGGGTGGTCTTCCGGGAAAACATTGGACGCAGAGTCGCATTAGGCATGTTGCTGATCGTTGGCGGTGCTGCTGTGCTGAGTTGGCCCGGAACAGCTGACTTTGGCGACGGCTGGCCAATCCTTGCCGTTGTAACTGCCTGCTTACTTTGGGCAATTGATAACAACCTCACCCGCAACGTCATTTCAGTGGATGCAACCTGGATCGCGATGGTTAAAGGGTGTATTGCCGGCACCACAAACGTCGTATTGGCAATGTTCTTTGGTGAAGAAATTCCTGCACTTCGAATAATCGCAGGCGGCATGGTCTTAGGCCTGTTTGCTTATGGTGTGAGTTTGGTGCTGTTCGTCATTGCCCTTCGCGGTGTTGGTACCGCACGCGCTGGCGCCTATTACTCAGTAGCCCCATTCATCGGTGCGATCGTTGCCATCAGTTTCTTCGGAGAGTCGCTCACGATCCAGATCGCGCTAGCTGGTGGCCTGATGGCTATTGGCACCTGGCTGCACCTCACTGAGTCACACAGTCATTTTCATCCACACTCCTTAGTTGAACACGAGCATGAACACTTTCCTGATACTGAACATCGGCACGGTCACTGATTCGCTGCGGTGAAACTTGGCCGACGTGTAGTTTGCTTGCATGCCCGCGTTCACGATCGAATCAATCAGACAGGCATGTCTGCAATTGCCTGCTCCGCGAGAACCTCTGTATGCATTCCATACCCCAGCAGTGATCAAGCCGTCAGCGTTAATAATTCCGATCGTAGATATCGATGGAAGCCCGTCTGTCATTTTGACGAAGCGTCCAGCAAATATGCGCAATCACGCCGGTGATTGGGTTTTCCCTGGGGGAAGAATTGATCCTGGAGTTGATGTGGATGCCGCTGCCGCGGCTCTACGTGAATTAGAAGAAGAACTTGGCGTACCGGCCAGTCAGGCAAAAATCCTTGGAGAACTTGATTCGCGTGGCCCAACACTGGTGGGACACACCATTAGTGTTTTTGTGGGAGTCATTGAATCCGTGGCTAACCTATCTCCGGATCCTCGCGAGGTTTCAGAAGTAGCAGTCATCGCATTGCGCGATTTGGCTGATCCCACTATTCATTACGTTTCCAATAAAGTCCCGTACGGCTATGAAACGAATCCTGATGATTCTGAGCCAAGAAGATTGCCGGTTGAGATGCATTTCTTCAAATTTGGAGACGGCCAGATCGTCTGGGGAACACAAGGGGAAATTCTTTGGGACTTGCTGGCGTGCATGTTGGGAGATCGTCACACCATTGCTCAATTACGCAGCTGACCTATCAATGCTGAGCGGAAATGTCCTCTACGCTGCGCATACATTCGTTTCGAGGAGCAAGCATGAGTCGCTGGGCAGTCCGCCATCCTTTGATTGCCTTGCTCGCATGGGTGGCAGTGTTGATCGCACTTGTTGGTGGGTCAGCGGCACTCAAACCCGCCTACAACAACAGCTTTGAATTACCGGGTGCTCAGTCAACTATTGCTCAACAACTACTTGAAGAACTTCCTGCGTTGGCTTCAACCGACGCAACGATGCAGGTGGTGTGGTCGCCAAATCAGGGATTAGTCACTGACGCAGCAGTGAAGAAGCAAATCGAGCCCTTGCTAGAGCGTCTATCAAAAATGGATGCGGTGACTTGCGTTGTCGGTCCTTATGAGAAGAACTACGGATCAAAGTGTGCAGCACCTGTTCCCCATGATTTATCGAAAGCAATCGCTGAGGGAGTCGCTAAGAAACTGGGAATAACTACAACGCAATTGTGGGAGATCCTAAAAGCGATACCGAGCCTTTATCCAATCGCTGACGCTAATGGCGATGACTTAGCAAAGATCGCCACGGTTCTAGCCTGGCTTGCGAAAGCGGATGCAACACAGTGGGCCGCGATCGCTAAGGCGCTGCCCAAGGAAGTGGCAGAGCTTCGTAAAGCAGTAGATGCGGCGGGTGCGGAACTAGCTATCTACATTCCCGCCGGCCAGGCTGCGATTGATGCAACAAGCCCGATTTCAAAAAATCGTGAAGTCGCATTCGCGACAGTGACATTTGATATTCCGGCCCCCGGAGCATTCGAAGCAACACGAATTCAAAACCTTGTTCTTGATGCGAACTCTTCAACGTTGACTGTTGGCGCCAGCGGAAGTGCGCTAGCTGCAGCAGGGGCAACACCGGATTCCAGCGAACTGGTTGGGCTGCTTGTCGCGATCATTATTCTGTTGTTGGCTTTTGGGTCTCTCATCGCCGCCGGTCTGCCAATTGTCGTTGCATTGACAGGCTTGGTTGGTGGGTTGCTGTTCGTCGGGATCTTCAGCAACGTGCTGAACATTGCGTCATTTGCTCCAACCCTTGCCATGATGATCGGTCTTGGTGTTGGCATCGACTATGCGCTGTTCATCATGAATAGGTACCGTCAGGGTCTGGATGATCTGTCGCCTAAAGAGGCTGCCATTAAATCGGTATCAACTGCAGGCAGAGCAGTCTTGTTTGCTGGTTCCACGGTTATTGTGGCGTTGCTTGGAATGTTTGTTTTAGGTATCTCATTCTTTAATGGTCTAGCTGTGGCTGCTGCGGCAACAGTATTGATGGTCATGCTTTCCGCACTATGGATGCTGCCAGCGCTACTTTCACTCCTTGGACATAAAGCAATGTCCTTGCGCATGCCATGGGCGCGACATCAAAAAACCATTGAACTCAACGAAAGCAAATGGTCAAAGTATGGAGGGCTGCTTCAACGCAAACCGCTCGTGCCTGCGGTTCTTTCGCTGGTCGCTATCGGGCTGTTGGCTGCACCCGCGCTATCTCTGCAATTAGGTTTTCCTGACAATGGAACTCAGCCACCCGGTTCGTTGCTCCGTAATAGCTTTGACCTGATGTCAAAGGGCTACGGGGCTGGAAATGCCGGACCATTCTTCGTTGCAGTGAAATTGAAAACACCGTATGACATCAAAGAGCTCAGCCAGGTTGTTTCTGCACTGGAATCAACACCTGGTGTTGCGAGTACCTTGCCGAATTCCAAGTTCGTTGTGTTACTGAAAGACGCCAAGTCTGCATTTAGCCCCGATGGCACAGTCACCTCGGTTGTTGTGCAACCAACAACTGATCCTCAGGCTGAAGCGACAGCTGCGACCTTGGATCGGATTCGAAATGTAACGGCGCCAAAAGTTGCATCATCAGCAACGATTTATGTAGGTGGCACCCAAGCGGTGGCGACTGACTTCACCGCGATGTTGCAAAGCAAATTGCCTTTGTTCTTGCTCTTAGTCGTCGGGCTGGGCTTCTTGGCGCTGATGTTGCTATTCCACTCGATAGTTATCCCCCTCACTGCAGCCGTCACAAGCTTGATCAGCTTCGCAGGCGCACTGGGAGTTACGGTCGCGGTGTTCCAAAATGGAGCCTTGGCATCTGTCCTAGGTGTGTACGGCACCGGACCGATTTTGCCTTTCTTGCCGGTCATGGTGTTTGCGATTCTCTTCGGTCTTTCTATGGATTACCAGGTTTTCCTCGTGAGCAGGATGCAGGAAGAGTGGCATCACACAGGCGATAACCGAACCGCTGTTCGCCGCGGGCTTGCTGGGTCAGGCCGGGTCGTCGTCATAGCCGCCACAATTATGGCAAGTGTGTTCATGTCATTTATTCCGACGACGAATCCAACGATCAAACTTTTCGGAATCGCCTTAGGTTCAGCAGTGATCATCGATGCCTTCATTGTTCGCCTGATTTTGGTCCCTTCGTTGATGACCCTGTTTGGGCGATCAAATTGGTGGCTTCCAGGCTGGCTCAAGCGGGTCTTACCGAACATCAAACTGGAGTAGTGCGTCGAGAAAAACCCAGACATGGAATTTCGCAAAACGGTTGTCGGTTCTGGATATACGGCGTAAGGTCACAAACCTGCGACTCGATTTTCGAGCGTGGAGTCAAATTCTGTCGACCAATTGGGGACTCATATGAGTGAGCGGATGCCCGGCACAGGTGGCCCAGCGTTGAATAGGCTCGTTACGCCTTTCTACGAAGCCGCCGGCCGAGGTCTTTTAGTAATTCAGCAGTGTGATGACTGCGGTTACCACCGGCACGTACCAACGGATATTTGCTACAACTGCCTGTCTTGGAAATGGCATTGGGATGAAACCCTGCCTCAGACCGGCACGGTCTACTCCTATTCGTGGGTGGATCGCCCGATGAACGACCACATAAATGATGGAAAGGTGTACAACTTCGCCATCGTTGAACTCGATGGAATCACAGGAAACGCTGTACGTCTGCTTACCAATGTGTACGACGTAGATAAAGAATCTCTAAACGTCGGCCTTCGCGTAAAGGCAGCTTTCGATTCGGTAACGGGACACTATGCAAGCGCAGGCGGC
>JBIIAA010000011.1:0-31903 GCA_044240165.1 Candidatus Nanopelagicales bacterium | reverse complement strand
TCTTGAGAAACAAGGGCATTGACCGAGGCTAGGAATAATTCGATTGGCAGTTCTGCCATGGCAAGACGTCGAGCAGAACGCTGGAAACGCTCTGCATTTGCGATGGGGCGAAAAGTCTTGATGGATCCGTCTGCGTGTCGGTAGGCCTTCAAGCCTTCAAAAATTGCCTGTCCGTAATGCATGAAGTTCGTGGCTGGATCCAAAGACAGGGGTCCATACGGCACGAGTTGCGCGTTGTGCCAGCCTTTTTCTTCTGTCCAATCCGCGGTCACCATGTGATCGGTGAAGTACTTCCCAAACCCGGGATTAGCCAAAATCGCTTCGCGCTGATCGACTGGAAGCGGATGATCACTCGCAAACAGCTCAATAGGCCAGAGGTCTGCACCAAGCTGCTGGCTTGTGATACTCATGGAACTCCTCAAAGTGTGAAGGCGTAAGGCTAGCCAATCCAGACTCGAATTGCCGAGACTTTTACTGCGACTTGCTGTCGTGACTTGCTGTCGTGACTTGTTACCTAGCCTTTGACGCTGCTCCAGCTGCTAATGCGTCGCCAATGGCTGAAGTCGATCGCACCGAGTCTCCTCGTGAAGCAAGATCATCGGAAACTGCCGCTTCAACCCAGGCAGCCGCTTGGCTTTGACCAACGTGCTCAAGCAGCATTGCAAGCGACAACACTGTGGCCGTTGGATCTGCCTTGCCTTGGCCAGCAATATCTGGCGCCGACCCATGCACTGGTTCAAACATGCTGGGATTTTTACGTGTTGGATCAATGTTTCCGGATGCGGCTAGACCAATGCCACCAACAATTGCGGCACCAATGTCAGTCAGGATGTCGCCGAACAAGTTGTCGGTGACAACAACGTCAAAGCGCTCTGGCTGCGTCAAGAAAAACATCGCTGCCGCATCAACATGGCAGTAATCAGTGGCAACGTTGGGGTAATCCTTAGCTACATCGTCAAATGCGCGCTGCCAAGTGTTGCCTGCATACACAAGCACGTTGGTCTTATGTACCAAGGTGACTTTGTTGCGTCGGTGAGTTGCGCGTTCGAAAGCATCGCGAATGATGCGAACTGCACCGAAGTAGGTGTTGATGCTTACTTCTGTTGAAACCTCGTGCTCGGTTCCTTCTCGAAGCACGCCGCCGGCACCGACATATGGTCCTTCTGTGCCTTCGCGGCAAACTACAAAGTCAATGTCTTTCGTGGTCTTTCCGGCCAGCGGGCCAGTAACACCTGGATACAGGCGCACAGGGCGCAAGTTCACATGGTGATCCATAATGAAACGCAGTGGCAGCAGCACGCCACGCTCCAAGATTCCTGGCTTGACCGAAGGGTCGCCGATGGCACCTAACAAAATCGCGTCGTAGCCGCGAAGTTCTTGGACAACTGAGTCTGGGAGTAACTCGCCGGTCGCGTTATAACGACGCGCGCCTAGGTCATATTCGGTTGTGGTCACGGTGAGACCCGCAGCAGGTGCAATCGCGTTGAGCACCTTCATGGCTTCGACCACGACTTCGGTACCAATGCCATCGCCAGGGATAAGGGCCAGATTTAAGTTCTTGGACATGGGACCGAACTCTACCGAGGCCTCCTTGGGAAAAAACGGGCCCTGCACCGCTCTCTTTCCCCAATCGCCTAGACGCTGCTATTATTGAGGGGTTATGACGCGTGCACTGCTCCTTCGCTGCCGCGGCGAGGCCTGACCAACCGGCCCCTCGTCGCGGGTTTCGCGTTCGCCGGTAGGCCAATCGAAAATCTTTAGGAGCCCGCGATGACTATTACTTCCTTCCAACAAGACGATGCCAGCCAAAAGCCGTCAGGTATGCGCTTTGACCGCTACATCCCTTTCAAGCAAACTGAACTGACTAACCGAACTTGGCCTGATAAGCACATCACCCAAGCCCCACGCTGGTGCGCTGTTGACCTTCGTGACGGTAACCAAGCCTTGATCGACCCGATGACCCCAGACCGCAAATTACGCATGTTCAAACTGCTGGTCGATATGGGTTACAAAGAAATCGAAGTGGGGTTTCCTTCTGCCTCTCAGAATGATTTTGATTTCGTTCGCCTACTTATTGAAGACGGGCATATCCCAGACGACGTCACTATTCAGGTGCTCGTGCAAGCTCGTGAGTCACTCATCGAGCGGACCTTCGAATCACTTGATGGCGCTAAGCAGGCCGTCGTGCATTTCTACAACTCGACTTCAGTGCTGCAACGCCGCGTGGTGTTCGGGCTGGACAAGGAGGGCATCGTTGACATCGCTGTCCATGGTGCACAGTTAGTCAAGAAGCACGCCGAGCAGATGGCTGGCAACACAGAGATTTTCTTCGAGTACTCCCCTGAATCATTCACGGGAACAGAACTTGAGTTTGCTCTTGAAGCCTGCAATGCAGTGACTGATGTTCTCGAGCCAACCTCTGATCGCAAGATGATCATCAACTTGCCGGCAACGGTAGAGATGATGACCCCGAACCTATATGCCGATTCCATTGAATGGATGAGCCGCAACCTCAACCGTCGCGATGCAATCATTCTTTCACTGCACCCGCATAATGACCGCGGAACTGCTGTAGCTGCTGCCGAACTCGGCTATATGGCTGGTGCAGATCGCATTGAAGGTTGTCTGTTCGGCAATGGCGAGCGAACCGGCAACGTCTGCCTTGTGACCTTGGGACTTAACCTGTTTACCCAAGGTGTTGATCCACAAATCGATTTCAGCAATATCGACGAAATTCGCCGAACCGTTGAATACTGCAATCAGATTCCTGTGCACGAACGTCACCCTTATGGCGGCGATTTGGTGTACACCGCCTTCAGTGGATCCCATCAAGATGCGATCAATAAGGGTCTACGGATCATGGAATCTGAAGCAGCCGAACTTGGTATTCCAGTCAACGAACATCGCTGGGAAGTTCCGTATCTTCCTATCGATCCCAAGGATGTCGGTCGCACTTACGAAGCTGTAATTCGCGTGAATTCGCAGTCCGGCAAGGGTGGCGTTGCCTACATCATGCGCACCGAGCACAAACTCGAGTTACCTCGTCGTTTGCAAATCGAGTTCTCTCGCGTGGTTCAGGAAGTCACAGATAACGAAGGTGGCGAAGTAGCACCTAGCGAAATGTGGAGCATCTTCTCGGGTGAATATCTGCCCGATCCTGCAGCAGCCTGGGGTCGCTTCTCTTTGAAGTCAGTGAAACAGGATTCAGCGGTAGATGGTGACACCACAGTTGAGGTGGTCATCACCGACAACGGGGCTGAATCAACTCTTCATGGCATTGGCAATGGTCCAATCGCAGCCTTCTGCGAAGCCATGAATCACCATGGTATTGATGTTCGAGTTCTGGACTATGCCGAGCACGCCATGAGTGCGGGTGGCGACGCAAAGGCTGCTGCCTACTTGGAGTGCAGTCTTGACGGACGAACCGTGTGGGGCGTAGGTATTGATCCATCAATCACCACCGCATCACTCAAGGCAATCATCAGTGCGGTGAACCGCGTGGTTCGCACTGCCTAAGTTTTATCTCATAAAGATGGGCCAGAAGCAGCTGCTTCTGGCCCATCTTTATTGGTTCTCAAGGACGTTAGATCAGGCTGACTGCTCGACCCGAAATTGCGCCAATCTCGGAAACGATTGATTCAAGGGTCGCTGCGAGCGCTGGCTGGTCGAGGGTTAACACAATGAGTGCATGTCCCGTCTCATTGCGAGCTACCTGCATATTTGCGATATTTACGCCTGCTTCACCCAGCACGCGGCCAACAATTCCGACAACACCTGGCTTGTCTTGATAGCGAAGGAAGGCCAGGTGATCGCTAATTGCTACATCAATGTCGTAACCATCAATTTCGACGATCTTGCCGATGTGACGGGGACCCGTTGCCGTTCCTCCAACAATAACTTTGGTGCCGTTAGTGAGCGTCAGCTTCACGCGTACGAGCGAACGATGATCGCCGCTTTCGCGATTGGTCGTGAGTGCTACTTCCACACCTCGCTGCTCAGCGAGTACAGGTGCATTCACAAATGACACTGGATCATGTACCAGGTTCTGGAAAACGCCCTTCAGTGCACTGAGCTCGAGCACCCGAACATCATGCTCGATTACATCGCCCAGAACTTCGACGTCAACGCGCTCTACTGCATCCTCAGCAAGGCTGCATGCGATCAAACCGAGTTGTTCGGCAAGCGGTACGAGTGGCTTAACCTGATCAGCCATCTGACCACCCTGCACGTTAACTGCATCAGGCACGAGTTCACCGGCCAGCGCTAGACGCACTGAACGAGCAACGGAGATTCCAGCCTTTTCCTGAGCTTCATCAGTTGATGCACCGAGGTGCGGAGTTGCGACAACCTGCTCAAGACCAAACAAAGGTGAGTCTGTGCAGGGTTCCTTTGAATACACATCCACACCAGCACCAGCTACGCGACCATCAACGATGGCCTCATACAACGCCGTCTCATCAACAATGCCACCGCGGGCCGCGTTGATGATGCGAACAGTTGGCTTGACCTTGTGAAGTTCAGCATCGCCGATTAGACCAATAGTTTCTGGAGTCTTTGGAAGGTGCACAGTGATGAAGTCGCTCTCGACCAACAGATCGTCAAGGCTGACCATGCGAATACCAAGTTGGGCAGCGCGGGCGGGCTGAACATACGGGTCATAAGCGATCAGCTTGACGCCAAAAGCACTCAACCGCTGCGCAACAAGAATTCCGATACGACCGAGGCCAACGACCCCAACCACCTTGTCGGAAAGTTCAACACCTGTGTACTTGGAGCGCTTCCATTCTCCGTTGGTCAGCGCTGCGTTTGCTGGCACGATATTGCGCGCGCTCGCAAGAAGTAATGCCACAGCGAGCTCGGCCGCTGAAACAATGTTCGACGTCGGGGCGTTAACCACCATGACGCCAGCCTGAGTTGCAGCTTTGACATCAACGTTATCCAAGCCAACCCCGGCGCGAGCCACAACCTTGAGCTTCTTGGCAGCAGCGAGTGCTTCAACATCGATCATGGTCGCCGAACGAACCAGAATGGCGTCTACGTCAACGATTGCAGCGAGCAATGCTGTGCGATCGGCACCATCGCATTCCACGATTTCAAAATCTGGCCCAAGGGCCTCAACTGTTGCTGGGGAGAGTTCTTCGGCGATGAGTACACGTGGCTTATTCACCAGCAAAGTCTAGCGAGGGTTCACGGGTGCTAAATCCACGACCTCAGAGGTCAAGATCAGCCAGATCGGCAAGTAGGCCCATTTGAATTGAAGTCCGCGGTTGGTCATCTTCGTCAGTGTCAGTTTCCGTTACTTCTGGCTCAATAATTGGCTCAACTAGGCGAAGATTTGGCTTTTCGGCGGCAGCCGGCGCTTCTCCCCTCGCCCCAGGGGCATACATCTCGATGATGTCCGAGCCTGGTCGTACGGAGGGCTCCACGCCCGTGTCTTGGGCCTGCCAAGCATGGGCAAGAAGTTCGGGTGCCATCTCAAGCAGGCTGGCATCTTGGCTGGCCGCCGCCGAGAACCACTCAGGGGTGCGGCTAGGCCGCACATGAAAGTGCACGTCCTCTTGAGCTGGCGATAGCTCGCTCAGAGGTACCTCCTGCGATAGGGCAAAAATTGCATATGCCGCATCCACCATTGCGTGATACACCGGGTCAGCCACGACGGAACATCCCCCTGCGTTGTGATCCCTGCGAAATATCAATCGCTTCGGCGATGTCTTCCTCGTCTGTGGCACCCACACTCTCTAGGGAACCTTCACCTACCTCAGGCCAGTGCATCTCAACAAGACCACGATCTGGGATGCAGGTGCGTGCGAGCTCGTTATAGGCAGGACCGATGAGCGGGTGGTCCAACAAGGTGCTCATTCGATGCAAGTTCGTTGCAGTCAACACATCTTTTGTTGCAAGTGGAATGACGCCAACAACGGGCACACCAAGCCCTGCAGCCAAGATCTGCTCACGCTGCATTCCCACCCCGGCGACGGACTGATTGACCAAAATTCCAAGTTTGTCGCGAGAAATTCCTAATCCAGAATCTTCGATCGGCGAGGTAATCTCCCGCAGTGCCCGAGCCATGCCTTGCACTGCAGTTGCTGCCAATGTTGTGATGAAAATAATCTCTGTGGCTTCTGGCAGGCAAACTTGAGCAATCAAGGGATCAAGATATTGAACACTTGTGTCTATCACCACGACGTCGTACATCCGCTGCAAACTTCGAATAATGGTGCGATAGAAATCTGGCCCGACGGTGTCAGCTGTGCGCGGTCGAATAGGTGCCAATAGGCAATCGATCCCCATGGATGATTCATGCACCACATGCCGGCGAATAGTGGTCTCGTCCCACACTGGCTGTACTCGAATATTGAGTGCAGTCGGCATATAGGTGCCGATGAGTGAGGCGATTTGCCCATCTCGAGTATCCATGTCGATCACGCAGACGCTCAGCGGGTTTCCACCCTCACGCGACGAGCGAGCGATACTGGCACCAAGGAGTAGTGCGGCAGTCGATTTTCCCGAACCGCCTTTACTGGATGTCACAGTAATAGTGACTTGGCCAACCTTTTTGGGAGCCGAGAGTAGTTCGGCGCAAGCACCACCGAACAAAGGTTCTGCGACAACCGCAGGCATTTGCCCAGTCGGTACTGCTGGCATCGACGAGACGCTCGGCAGTCCCCTCCCCTGCGCAACTGCAGCTGGTATCGCAGGAGCAGGTGTGCGGGCGATTGGATCAGCTTTAGTCAAGACGCGATCAACACCATCGTCATACGCGTCAGGAAATACAACGTCGGAACCCAAAGCGACTCGCATGCAATCGAGAACTTCGCGCCCACCGCGTTCAATTGGCAGGAGCGTGTACGTAACAGCGTCCGCGGCTATGCCTTGCTGGGCTGCTGCCCCTTCAATAGCAGTTCGCAGAGGTTCTACATCGTCAGATTGCCACACCGCAATGAACACCTCAGCACCCGCGCGGCTCATAGCAACGATCGCGCCTGCAGTTTTTTCGCGCTCCGAAACAGCCCGAAGCGGGTCCGACTGTAGGGAATCAGAGAAAACAAGAATCTTGGATTGCGGACTCAGCGTGCCGTTATTGAGTCCATCCCACATCGCAGCGATCGAATCGACTCGCGCCTGCACATTCCAGTTAATTCCTGCCTCGCGAAGCAGCGACCACACTGCATGCTCCGCTACAACAATTACTCCGGGAAGTGCGCTCATGATGCATCCTTTGAATCTTGAGTCTTTGCCTTTGAAGGCGAGCTGGACTTCCAACTTAGCAATGACCGAAAACCAGATCGACGGCTGTCACCTACCTTGATACTCGCAGCCGAATTGTCTGATTCTTCAACTCCTTTTGGTCCTCGTAAAATAAAGGCTCGCTGCCACTCTGATGCACCGTCGCTCAATGATGGGTGACTTGCCGAGGCAAGTGGAGCCAGTTCTTCTAAATCCGAAAGCTGTGCGACTCCAACCTCGTCATCTCCGCGGTAGGTGAGCATCCGATCTAGGCGGTTTTTAGGCACACCACTGAACACAGACGTACTGCCCATGGCCTCTTGATTGGCACCCTCAGTGAAGAACGACAATCCGTCCTTATCGAGGCTAGACATGGTCTTGAGTCCATTGAACTGGCACAAAGATCGATTCTGTACTGCTTTCCAACATTTGGATATCGATCACTTCGGCTCGAGTGTCTGCAACATGGTCAAGGGATAACAGCGGTAATTCATTAGGTACCCATTCGTGACGACGCCAACGCATCACCCACGAGACCAGGCTGCCTTCAGACCAGGCGCGATGGAGCAACGTAAAGGGACCCTCATCGCGTCGGACATGACCGACAGCTCGATAGTGCAATGCCGCTGGCGGAGAGGGCTCGCGAACTTCAAGCTCAACTAAATAAAAGGTATGCACGTCGTTTGGGCCTACTAGCCCCACTGGAGTCAGGGAAAGCACTGAACCCGAGCCGCTGCGCACAAGAAACTCAAGTCCCTTGTCATCAACTTCAATCCACGAAGTCATGCATGCCCCTTCCCTGGTTCGGTATCCACCTGTTTGTATCGGATCAAATCAGGCCCGTCCCACCCAGATACCACTGCGCAACTGGTCCCCCCACGCATAACCCGACCCAGAACCCAATAATGAGAAATGGTCCAAAAGCTAGGGCCGTACCCCGCTGGGCCTTCCTCATCAAAATGAGCGTCAAACCAACAAGTCCGCCCAACAGCCAGGCGCTAAAGAGTCCGACAAACCCTTGACCCCAGCCCACCCAACCCAGAATGAGGCCAAGGATCGGCGCCAGCTTCACATCGCCAAATCCCATACCGCGACCAGCTGTCACCAGCCACACCCCACCGATCACAACAAGCCAGACCAAGGCCATCAGCAGGCTCTGACTCAACGGCCACTGACCAGTGACGACTCCCGCATACGCGAGACCTGCAACCGCCGCTGGGTACATCCAGAAGACAACCGCATCGGGCAATCGGTGGTGATCAATATCGATCAGAGTCAAAACGATGCTAAAACTAGAAATTGCAAGAAGTAACGGGAGAAGTCCCTGCACGACTTCATCTGAAGTTCTCAAACACCACCATGACAAGACGACCCATGCCGCAGCGTTTACCAGCTCAACAAACGGATATCTCGCACTAATCCCTTGATGGCAGTGTCGACATTTACCTCGCAAGAACACCCAAGAAATTACTGGAATATTGTCAAACCACGCAATGGGTTCTTCGCACTTGGGGCATGCTGACCCTGGCCGAATTATCGAAAGACCCTGCGGGACTCGGGCGATGACAACGTTCAGAAATGATCCAATAAGCAGTCCGAATACTCCGACAAGAATAAGCACCAAAGCAAGTACTGCAGTGTCAGTCATTGGCATTACAGCCCTCGGGCACGAGGAGCTGCGTGGAGTGTTGCGCTTCTCCTACCTTCTGAATCGCAACTTCATCATTAAGAACAGCTGTCAGGAAAGCAACTTCGGCCCTCGTGTACCCGCAGAAAAAAGCGACTTCGTCGATAGAACGTGACCCATCCATGGCATGCGCGGTTGCCACCAGTTCCGAAATCGGATGTGCGAGCGGACTGACCCGCACATACTTCATTATCGAGGATTCATTGACTCCTGGCAGTGACTCCCACGCCTGTTGGGTTCGAAGCGTACGGATATCCAACGTTGCAATGAGATCATCAATAGCAACTGGCAGCGCACACCATTGATCAGTGACTGCACCGTTTTCATATGCAATCTCGATATTGGGTAAGGCCACTAACCCACCTAATCCAGCAAGCATGAATTCGCTATGAAACTCACCAAGGCGCTCCACTGAGAGCCAGCCCTGGTCTACCCCGAATTGGCTCACGTGTAGATCATGTTGTCCGTTGGGATACGCGTGCTCCAGCATGGCCATGCACGTTTCGTCAAGAATCCCCGCGGAACGCAACCGCGAAACAAGAGGCGGGACATAGCCCACGAGATTCACCGCATAAGGCTTACCGAGATACAGGAAAACTGACCCGACTAAGGACGACGTGTCACCTTTACTGATCTGGATTTCACCAGTCCAACGACTTCGATCTTTGGCTGTCAATGCAGTCCTGAGCGGCGACTCCTCAGACATCAGCGGAGCGCCTCTCTTGAGATTGAACCCTCGTGAACTGGGCACTGGTCGGCCCCAACATGGTCCACAGTGCCTCGATCAAACCCTGGTGATCCTGTGCACCCTTTGGTCCATTCATCAAGATAAATCCGCCCAATTCCACTGTAAGAGGTATCGCGGACAAGTTCAGTTGCACGCTCAGCTACCTGAGTTTTGTTCGTAATTGAGAGCACATGCTCAGGAGCTATTTCCAGCACTTGATTCTTATCTCTTAACCGCCACTTGTAATTACTTAGCGATAAATCTCCCATGACAGTCTCGTGACGTCCACTTGGTAGTAGAACCACGACGGTACAGCGCGTTCCTACCATCGGTCCGACATTGATCACGGCACCAGTCGTGAGTCTAAAAATCTCGTGAAGCGAGCCGCAATATTTCTGATAACCCAAACGCGGGTCGTACGACTTGCCAACATGTTCACGTATCGACATCTCTGCATCCTCGAATCTTGCGCTCACGCCCTCAACAAGAACTCGTGCAAGACCTTGATTCGTTCTCATCAAGTCACCGAGTTCCCACGCATATGAGTGAATCACTCGACTTCCAGGGCTCTGCGGATCGGCTACCTCCGCTCCCGTGATGCGGGCTACGAAATGGTCAGTGACCCACGTCCACATCAATATTCCAGGTGAGTCTGAATACACCCAAGGAATAGGTTCGCCAAAGTTATTTTCCATTGTCTTCACTCACGAGAGGTCCGGAGTGCCAACGGCGTTCAACACTCGTTGTGCGGCTGCAGCTGCAGTCTTTGGCAGAACACAAAGTTCAGCGGCAACTTCTTGCCTGCTCAGTTCACCCCAATACGTTAAATACACCACTGCTAAGCCGAGCGCATCGGGATGACCTTTGCCACGACCCGTTTGCTGGCAATTCACAGCGGCGACGATCGCTTTCGTTAGCGTCGCATCAAAGATTAAGCCGGTAGCTTCCAATTCCAGATTTACCTCTGACATCACATCTACGCTGTCCACATCGTCATAGTCGGCCCCGGAAACGATCGTGTTGTGAAACCTGATCCCAATATATTCCGCAACGGCCTGCTGACGTTCTCGTAGATCTTCAACCGAGATCTGCAGACTATTTGCAAGTTCGGCCTCCGTGGGTTTGCGATGTTTCTCAGCAATTGTTTTATCGATGACCTGATTGATATGCATCTGGTCGTCAATAAGCCCTCGCCCATACAACGACCGAGCCGCATCCTGAGGCCATTTTCGTATTTTTCCGAGCATAAACGACGCAAAGTTGAGGGTGCCGTTCTTGCCAACACGGTTGTCATCAAATCGATCTGCGTGATCCGAAACAAAGATGTACATCATCGGGCGAAGGTCCTCATCATCGATGAGGCCAAAGTCGGCGACGATGCGCTTGCGAATGGCATAACACCGAGGATGCAGCCAATCGACAGTCGCCAACACGAGTTTCTGAAACAACTCATCTGGAATTGCATCAACATTGCGAAACGGCACACTAGTTTCAACGCGCAAATTAATGGGTTCCACTTCATGGTCAATACACCAAGATCGAATTAGTTCTCGCGCCTCATATCCGCGACCCTCCGGCACCCAAATCCGATGTTTTCCGTCGCTCCACTGCCGACTAAATGCCGTCATTGCCAAATCAGGCAAGATAACTTTTGCATCAAACTCATTGATAGTTGCCCAATGCACCCGGTCGGTTAGTACGCAAGGCGCTAAGGAAAGAATTTCTGTCTCATCTCGCCCATCAACTACGAGATTCGGGATCTTGCGTCCGACTCGATTATTAGCTTTAACGATGAGATCGTTAGGTTCCAATCCATCCTGAATACTTTCTTGATTCATTTTCGTCCCCTCACACGTGCGCGGCAAGCGCAGTTACAGCCTGAGTAAATGAGAGTTCGTAAGTCTTCACATCGAAACCAAGCGAGTACGCCTCAGCTTGAGAAAGCACGTGATCAGCAATACGTGCATCGATGGAATGGGAGTCTGGGATCGCACTGAATGCCGGATCGTAATGACCCAATTTATCTGTGAAATTTGAGATAAACCGAACGACCTCTTGAGTTTGACTTGCGCTTGCTTTGATCTCTTCCACAGAACCAAGAGTCACACCAATAACAATCGATACTCGAGTGCCAACATTGCCAATTCCTGCAATCCGCACAGGCCCAGGAGCGCTTTGCAGAAGGCACCAGATATCTCGTGCTGCAGCAGTCGCGCTCGCCGCCGTCGGGGCAACACGGATGCCCACTTCAACTATTCGGGACAACCCGAAAGTCTCGGCCATAGTGCTTCCTCTCGACTCTCAACCCCACCTTTTCGACGTCCCCTAACTCTTATAAGTTTCATAACAAGTATGCGAATTCTTATGATGAAATATCTACTTACAGATCAGGCGGCAAGGCTTGGACCGGTCAAATCAGTCCAAACCTTGCCGCAACTAATCACGTCAAGAAATATCCTTGGAGTCTTTAAGCAGGTACTGCAGTTGCCCAAACAAGATCTGCAGAGTTTGCACAGGTGCCTGCCGCCAAAGTCGTGGCTTGCATGCCACCCTGATTTGAGCTGTACTCAAACCATGTTCCGGACTGCTCATTACAACCAAATAACCGGTAAGTAGCGCCATTAACGAGCACCGCGATGCGATTATCTGGAGAAAGAACAACTGGCTGTGTTGTTTGCATTGATGTGAGATTGGCCGAAGTGGATGGATAATTACCCAGGTTCGTGTAATAGGTTTCGATAGCTTTGGCCGTGGTGTTCAAGTCAGACTTGACCGAGGCATCACGCGCACTATTTCGCTGGTTAAGAAAGACCGGGATTGCGATAGCGGCGAGGATGCCAATAATTGCGACAACGACCAAGAGTTCGATTAGGGTGAATGCCGCATCGCCCTTTTCCTTGGCTTTATGGATGCGAGTAAGCATCTTGTGTCTCCTGAACTTGCGTACCCTCATCTCTGGGGGTGCAGTCTCCGTTGCGGTGACTACAAATGGTGTTTCGGACCAAATATTGACTTCGAACCAGAAAACATTATTTGACTAGGTCAAATATTTGGAAGATTGGCAGGTATAGGGCAATGACCATAGAACCGACAATTCCACCCAATGCAACGATCATGATCGGCTCGATAAGTGACATCAGTTGTTCGGTGGTGGCTGTGACTTCCTGGTCGTAGAAGTCAGCGATTTTCCTCAGCATGATGTCAAGGGCCCCGGTGTCTTCGCCCACCGAAATCATCTGAACCACCATGTCGGGGAAAACATCATGCTTGGACAGTGGAGCCGCGATTCCGGCGCCGTCCCTAATACTCTCTTTAATGGAATGAACTGCTCGGCTAATCACAATATTTCCTGATGTGTCACCGACGATGTCCAAAGCCGTGAGAACCGGGACGCCTGCTGCCAAGAGCGTCGAGAAATTGCGAGTGAAGCGAGCCAATGCAACTTTTTGAAATAACTGCCCAAAGACAGGTAATTTGAATTTAAGGGGATCAACGACAGCACGCACTCGTTCTTCGGTCTTATGCCGGCGATACCAAGACACACTCAAAATAATTACGGCAATTATCGGAAGCATCACGATTGGATTCGTCACGAGATGCGACATCGTCACGAGGAATTGCGTTGGGGCAGGCAGCGCCCCACCAAATGAGGCGAACATGTCTGAGAAGATTGGCACGACAAAGATCAACATGCCGACCGTGATCAACAGCGCGATGATTCCCACGGCGACGGGGTATGTCAGAGCTGATTTGATTTTGCTTTTCAACAGCACATCTGCTTCTAGTGAAACAGCAATTTCCAGCATCGACGTGTCCAGAAAACCGCCAACTTCACCAGCGCGAATCATGCTGACCATGAGTGGGGTGAAGTCTTTGTGCTTGCTCATCGCCGTACTGAGTGCGTCACCGCTCTCAACATCCGAGGTGACCTTAGAAAGTATTCCTGCCAGAGTCAGATTTGCTGCTTGTTCACTCAAGATCTGTAGACAACGCAAAATGGGAAGTCCGGCTGTCAGCATGGTTGCGAATTGGCGAGTAATAATTGCTAGATCTTTTGTCTTTACTTTGGGCTTGAAGATGTGAATTTCTTTATTGAAACCCCTATTTGAAACCAACTCCACGGCCAAGGGGGTGAGTCCCAGACTACGCACACGCGCCAACGCGTCGTGTTCACTCGCTGCTTGCATCGTGGCCTCGATGAAGCGACCATCCCGGGCACGAGCCTTATATAAATAGTCACTCTGGGGCATTTGAACCAAATCCCATCAACTGATGCAACTCCGATAAGTCTGAAGACTTCTCCTGCGCTGTTTCTAAAGTGATTTGCCCAGCTTCCACGAGCTCCGCCAAACTTTGATTCAGCGTATGCATACCAAAGCGGGATCCAGTTTGCAGAGTGGAAGGAATTGATTGCAACTTTCCTTCCCGAATCAGATTGCGAACTGCGGGCGTTGCGATCATCACTTCCGTTGCAGCAACTCGACGATCCCCACTGGCTGACTTACACAGAGTCTGGCAAACAACGGCCTGAATGGAATTTGCAATCTGCGTGCGTATTTGAGCCTGCTGCTCTGGTGGAAATACATCAATGATTCGATCAATTGTGGACCCTGCAGATGACGTGTGCAGAGTGCCAAACACTAAATGTCCCGTTTCTGCGGCAGTCAACGCGATGGAGATCGTTTCTAGATCACGCATCTCACCAACCAAAATAATGTCGGGATCCTGCCTCAATGCATGCTTGAGTGCATTAGCAAAAGATTCGGTATCTTCCCCTACTTCACGTTGGTTAACCAAGCTCATCCGGTGCTGGTGCACAAATTCAACAGGATCTTCAATGGTCATGATATGCGCTTTACGGGTGCGATTCGCTCGGTCAATAATCGCGGCCAACGTAGTGGACTTACCTGAACCAGTTGGACCAGTAACAAGCACCAAACCACGGGGTAACTCCGCAAATCCGCTTAATGTTGCCGGCATATTCAGCGACTCAAGTGACTTGATCTCCCAAGGAATTGCGCGAAAGACTCCACCGAGTGCGCCTTTTTGTCTGAAGGCGTTCACACGAAACCGAGCAGCACCTGGAAATGAATATGCGAAGTCGAGTTCCTTATTTTCTTCAAATCTCTGACGTTGACGTTCAGTGAGAATTGAATACATCTGTTCTTGAAGCTGCTGTGCGGTGAGTGGACCAAACCCAGGAACCGGCTCCAAATCTCCATGCACTCGGATCATTGGTGGCGAACCAAGCGTGAGGTGGAGGTCGGAGCCACCCTTTTCCAATAGGTACAACAGGAGTTCGTCTAGATCGATCTCACTCATCAGACTGTTTTCATCCAACGGGTCTAACCTAAGAATGCCCGACTCTGACACCACGTCAACGATTGGTGGCGGTGTTGGTTCAGGGCCAAGGTAAGACCCAGCCGCTGGCGGCATGACCGGCAACTCAACTGGTTTTGGCGGATTGAGCGCTGGCGGCCTTAGAGGTAACGAGAAATCATTCATTAGCAGTGACTCGCAATACCTCGGCGATAGTTGTTGCTCCTCGAGCCACGCTCTCCCAGCCGTCCTGACGAAGCGTGCGCATCCCTTGTTCAACGGCCATGCGCTTGATTTCATCCGAAGACGACCGAGCGGTTGAAAGACGCTCGATTTGTTCTGTCATTGTCATCACCTCATGGATGGCTAAGCGCCCTCGATACCCGGTCTGTGCACACGAGGAACATCCAGCAGCATCGAAAATCGTTATCGGGGTATTTTCTGGTACTTCGAAATGAATGGCCCGCAGGTCAGCCTCTGAGAGATTAACGGGGCGCCTACATTTCAGGCACAGGCGTCGCGCCAAGCGCTGCCCTGTGGCACATTGCAGTGCAGAACCAATGAGAAAGGGTTCAATGCCCATTTCCGAAAGTCGGGTGATCACACTGGGCGCATCGTTGGTGTGAAGCGTCGTGAGCACTAAGTGGCCGGTAAGCGCTGACTCAACAGCGATCTGAGCAGTCTCATGATCTCGGATTTCGCCAATCAAGACAATGTCAGGATCCGCGCGCAAGATGGCGCGCAAGGAGTTGGCAAAGGTAAGCCCTGCCTTGGCATTGGTTTGCATTTGATTAATCCCAGGGATCCGATATTCCACAGGGTCTTCAACCGTAACGATATTTACTTCAGGTCGAATGAGTGCGTTCAGAGTCGCGTAAAGAGACGTCGACTTACCTGAACCAGTAGGCCCACTTACTACCAACATTCCGTAAGGGCGTTCGTATGCAGTTTTCCAACGATTTAAATTGGCTGGTGAAAAACCTAATTCCGGAAGACTCATCAGCACAGCTGAGTTGTCCAAAATTCGCATGACGATTTTTTCGCCCCACACGGTTGGCAGACACACCACGCGTAAGTCGATTTTTCGACCGCCCGCCACGACCGATAGGCGTCCATCTTGAGGTCTGCGCTTTTCGGCAATATCCATATCCGACATGATTTTGAGTCTTGAAATCACCGCCGCTTGAATTTCTTTTGGCGCCGGCGCCATCTCCTTGAGGACGCCATCGATGCGATATCTGATGCGAATACTGTCTTCAGCTGGCTCAACATGAATATCTGAGGCCCGATCTGAAATTGCTTGACTCAACAACAAGTTTACGTAGCGCACCAACGGCGCATCGCGTGTTGATGCAACGGGAAATGAGATATCCACTGCAGGTTCGTCTTGGAGTAAGTCTCGAACGAGTTCACCAAGTTCAGCTTCGGCGCGATAGACCAAGTTCAGACGCATCTCAAGCTCGTTTTTCAGTGCAACGGCAAAGCGCACAGATCGTCTCGTGATGGATTGAAGATCATCACGGATTTGCCAGTTCATGGCTGTCTGCGAGTCAGCCGCGATTGTCACGAGATCTGGAGTCACCGCGATCGGAATAACTTGGTATTTACGCGCCTGCTCGCCAGTTAAGAGTTCCGAAGCCCGTGGGTCTATCTCACATTCAAGGATCTCTACGAATTCCAAACCTGCTGCTTCAACAGTGGATCGAACGACATCCTTCTTGGTGACCGCACCTTGACGTATCAGTACATTGAGAACGGACTCTCGCGAAGACAACGCGATGGCGTTAGCGGCAGTCAACTGATCGCCTGTGATGAGACCCTGCTCGACCAATACATCTGCTGCCTGACGTGTCTTACTCATAATGAACTCACTTGATGAGGAGTAGTAATGCCCGTGCGTTTCAATGCAAGACGAAGATCTGCAACATGAGGCGCAAACCGTTCTGCTTCTGGTAATTCAATCAATCCGGCGACAATCAGTCTGATCAAATCCTGCTGAAGCGTGCACATTCCATAGAAGTTTCCTTCTTCGATCACCTGCGACAGCGAAACCCCGCGTTCAGGATCTGATATTGATTCCTGGACCCGGCTCGTGTTCACCATAATCTCCGCTGCCGGGACTCGCCCTGCTCCATCGGCTCTCATTAACAGCCGCTGAGCCACTACCGCTACCAGCGATTGGGCAAGCGAAGCTCGGATCTGACGCTGCTCATCAAACGGGAAGAAGTCGATGACTCGATGAACTGCATCTGAAACTGTTCGAGCATGCATGCTGGCTAACACTAGGTGCCCCGTCTCAGACGCCTGTAGTGCAGTTCTCATGGTTTCAAGATCACGAATTTCACCAACCAAGATCACGTCGGGGTCTTGGCGCAGTCCGGAGCGTAAAGCTGAAGCGAAGTCGTCGGTGTCCGTGCCGACCTCTCTTTGGCTCACCGTTGAGCGCACATCTTCAAGTAAGAATTCAATTGGGTCTTCAATTGTGAGGATGTGGCAACGCCGCTCATGATTGATCGCGTTCACCAGTGAGGCCAATGTCGTGGATTTACCTGAGCCGGTAGGACCTACGATCAAAATCAGCCCGGACTCCACTTTTGTGAATTCCGCTAACTTGGGTGGCAGGTCGAGTTCATCAAGGCTCGGAATCAGGCCACTGACGCAGCGCAAGACCACCGCCGCAGTTCCACGAGTGCGATAGGCGCTGCCTCGAAACCTGCCAATATTTGGCACATCTAGGGCAAAATCCGCTTCCTGGTGGCGATCAAACTGGTTGCGTTCGCGGTCGCGCTGCAAGCACGCCAATACGAGGGCTTCTACTTCTGCCTCCCCTAGCGAACCACGATCAAGTGGCCACAATTCGCCCGCAACTCTCAGGAAAGGTGGGGTCCCCGCGCGTAAGTGAATATCCGATGCGCCCCGAGCGACTGCCAATCGCAAAATGGCGTACAACGCCGCTAAAGCAGCAGCCCCGTCTGGACCGGGCAAGGCCGGTGACACAGGGCTTAGGGGCAGGCTCACGCTTAGAGTTTCGGCTCAGCAGGCTCAAGATGGCCCATCGGTCCGATAATTAACCTTGAGAGTGACCTGACAATGAATGGTGGGATTGCAGTGAAAGGCTTACGCCTGACTCCAAGCGGTAATCACGCTGTCGGTCTGGATATTGGCACCTCTGGCATTCGTGCTGTTGAAATTGGTTATTCCAAGGGCCACCGAGTAATTACCCGGGCGGCCCAGATTGATTTGCCACGGGGATCAGTTACCAACGGCCACATCACTTCGGCTGACGACGTTGCCACGGCATTGCGAAAATTGTGGAAGATAGGCCGCTTCACAACCACGAGAGTTAACTTCAACATTTCTGATACGAACGTGATTACCCGGCAACTTGAGTTGCCTTGGATGGCCCCTGATGACTTTCGTTCTGCATTGAAATATCAAGTGTCCCAAGAGATCCCAGTGGATTTATCAACCGTCCAACTTGATTTTCACCCAATACATGAGTTCACCATCACTGACCAGCATGGCCAGGAAATAGACATGCTCGAATTTCTCCTCATAGCTGCCAATACTGAAACTCTCGAAACAACTTCAGAAGCCATCATCAATGCTCATCTGGTTCCCGTTGGTGCTGAGACTTCAGCTTTCGCGCTTATCCGTGCGGCCTGCGACAAGTTTGAACCCCTTGGATCCAAACTTGAAGCAATCATTGATATCGGCGCCGATGCCGTGACTGTAGTTATCCATCAAGGCGGACAGCCCCGATTCATTAGAGCCATGCCTAACCAAGGAGGCGATGCCGTTGCCTTGACCGTGGCTTTGGCTTTAGAGATCACCCAGGAGGATGCCACCAATCGCATCCTGACCTCAGGATTGAGCGAACCACCACCAGTGATCAGCCCAGTTCCTGAATCCAGTGTCTTCGGTGCGCTCGCTTCCTCGCGCGAAGTGATCACCGACCCCACGGCCAAACGAGTGCGTGCCCTCATTAACCCTTGGGCTACGACTCTAGTTTCGGCAATCCGAGATTCCCTTGACTATTTTCAAGCCACTGGCCAGCGGTCACAAGTAGATTCACTGGTAATAACCGGCCGTGCTGCATCATTGGCCGGGCTTCTTGAACGAATTGAAACTGAGACTCGACTTCCTGTTCGGCTTTTGCAGCCCGCAGATGGCTTCGAGGTAAGTAAATCCGCGCATCTTGGTGATCCAACCGGATTTTCGGTAGCCATTGGATTAGCAAAAGTAGGTCACGATGACTAGCGGAGAAAAGAAGAAATTCTGGACCCTTAAACAAAATAACGTGACCCAAGAACCTCATGAGCCATTTGAGCATCCACCCTTTGTCGCCCACATTCCCCGCACGAACCTCCTGCCAGCCAGCGTTCGAGAAAAAATCTCGCTAATCAAGATTCAGAAAATTCTTAAACGATCTGCTGTCGCCGTGATCGTGGTTGCTGCGTTTTTGTGGCTACTCCAAATTGGAAATATTCAATCATCAGAAAACCGACTAGCCGCGGCTCAGCTTGAGAGTGCTTCGATCGCTGCGAACGTTGCAGTCTTAGCCCCGGTTGGGCAACTGTACCAGCAAATCACGAATCAAGAGAATTTCATTAATGATGCTCTGGCTTCCGAATCCGTCTCATCAAAGGTATTCGCAACCTTGCAACGCGTCGCCGGGCCGAAAGTCGATTACACAAATATTACTATGAATTTCACTGGTATCCCGCGTCCAGATAAAGCTGCAGACCCAACTAATTCGTTAAATTCCTGTCCAGTTGCAGATCCATTTAGGATGGAAATCACGATTGGTTGCATTTCATTTACAGCTCAAGCACCATCGCGAACAGAGGTCTCAGCATTTCTAGACCGAGCCGCGGCAAGCTCAATGTTTGTCGGTCCTTACGTCACGTCAACGACAATGGGTGAAGGTGCTACTGGCGCATCAGCCGTTACATTTACTGGGTCAATGGGTATTTCATTGAAAGCTCTCAAGAATCAACTTTCCACAGAAGAGATCGCAACCCTTCGCCTAGCTGCGCAAGCCGCCTTGACGCCAACATCGACGCCATCACCCGGGAGCGCCCCGTGAATGCCCTCCTGAACTCTGCAAAGGCACGATTAATCATTGGTGGCGTCTTCGTCTTGGCCGTCGTGACGATTGTCTTGTGGACCGCCATCCTCTCCCCCAGAATGGCTCGGTCAGCAGAAGTGAACGAGTTTGCGGATAGCGCCGAAACAGCGAATCTTTCTCAGCTGGTTCGCTTAAATGAGTTGAAGAAAATGGCACTTGACGCACCGACCGCAGCTTCCCGCGTACAAAAATTGTTAGCTCGCATGCCACAACAGGCTGAACTTCCTCAATTATTTGATCAAATCAGTGCCGCTGCACGATCAGCGGGTATTGCGACAAAAGACATCTCAGCAATAACCCCCTCAGTGCCAGTACCTTTGGATGACCCACTTGAAACATCGACGGGCGCTGTTTCTGATGCACAACAGTCTGCGGCGCAGGCTAATGTTCGAGTGGCGCGCCTGGATGTCACAACTTCCGTCGCTGGCACTCTGAAACAGATCGAGAATTTTGCTAAAAATATCGAAGCCTTGGATCGAGATTTCCTCATCACTGGCTTGTCGATTTCAGGTGCATCTGGCGAAGCTTCCAATAAACATGTTGGCACGATTAAGGCCACGACTTTTGTGTTGCAATCACAATTACCTGACTTGGTTGCCGAAGTTAACAAACTTCTCGCAGATGCAAGAGTCCAAACATCTACTACCCAATAGCTTTACTCAAGATCAGGAAAGCGGACTTTCATCCGTAGCTGATCTCCGCCTTCCAAGACACTGAGTATAACTTCGCGAATAGCGCTCACGGCAGGGTGAAAACCTTCGGGTACTCCCACCAAATCCGAGACCGATTCAACCGCGAGTTCCCATCGCACTACAGCTGTGAAAAAGTGATCATCTCCACAGGCCAACGCAGACTCAATGAGATAAGCATCCAGCGCAAGCATGTCGCTCTCATAAGCTGCAGCGATAGCACTCGCGGTATTACCCACGACGCGGTGTTCTTGAGCAACTCCCATCCGCTGAACAGCTTCTGCTCTGCGGAGGCGAACGTACTCGTCCACACTCAGCATGCCTACTCGTTGAATGCGCCACTGTTGAAGTTCAATCTCGGTGATGGCCGGGACGGAATTAAAATGATCAAGTTCGGCGAAACGGCTTGTCAATTCTGAGGCCTGCCCAGGTTGAACGGCTTTGACGACTTCTGCTCGCAAGCGGACCAGCAAGGCACCAACTGGAACTGGGTCACCAGAGAATCTGTCGAGAGAATCAAACATTGATTGAAAGATTGGAGTGGCTTGAGCCAATAACTGTGCAGTTGCATTTCTGGACAGCACGATGAGTTGCTCCCAAATGACTGCCTGAACTACTGCGAGGTCTGCACTCACCTGACAAGCAAGCGCCTCGATGATTGAACCGTCACGCGCGAGCCGCCGAGAGGCCAGATTAAGACGATTCCATCGCTCAACTAGCGCAGAGTAGTAACCATGGCCGCCAAGGTTTTCCTCTGAATTAATATCCACAGCGATACGTCACCTCCCTGCCTCGTATTGCGAGCAACTTCTACTGCGCGTGAACAGTATTGTGCTACATCAATCATCAAGATCTACACCACAGCGATGAACAGCTGCCTGATGTCGACCCTGTTAGCGAAGACAACCTCGTATGACACGAGAATGTAGCCAACTCCAGTGGCTGAAACCCTAGCTGCGTTACCTACGGTCGTTGCGGTCGCAGGGCCAGACACTACTCGAACATTGCGAACTGTCGCCCCTGTTTCGTCTGCTCCAAGGACGCTGTAATCAGTGGTTCCTACACCCTGACTTGCAGCCGTTACCTCACCGAGCCGTTCTACTGTCCATGGTTCGGTCGACAATTGGAGCATGTATGGAGGGTGAATAGCGGATAAGCGGGTATCAAACGAATAGGCCTTGTTGTAACCACCGTTTGCGCCAACCACGCATCTAAATTGCTGCGCCAAAGATCCCCACAGGTAGATAGCCCCCTGTCGAGATCCAAAATACGGGTCCTGAGAGGCAAAGCACTCATCAACCGCCAAGATAGCAACATTGAGTTTTGGATCCTGAGCGTTTGAAGTTTTCCAGTCACCTACCCAAACGTCGGCCGAAGTAAATGGCCGATACAGATACGTAAATTTCTCTGACACTAATCCGATGACACTTGTCGATGTAGCTGAAGGTTTCCCGGTAGTGACGTTCGACGAGAACTCAGTCAAACTGCTCGTGAGAATAATGTTACTTTGACTGGCGAGCGTGAAGGCACCCTTATATGAGCCCTGCACAAAGAGGTCGCCATTGCCACAACTGTTTGCGTACCAAGATGATGCAGTATCCGCTTGTTCAGATGGGAATCCTTTGTTCGTGGACCCGGAGTTGAAAAGGCCAGGATCCACTGAATCGACGCTAGCTTTAGGAATGACATAGGGATACTTCTTTGTACCCTTTAATTTACAGGTTGGTTCTGCGTTCAGCGCCCATTGATTATTCACATCGAAAGCGTTGTCTGGATCGTCTTCCTGTCCCGGCCGAGTCACATTTTGCATATAGATGACTAAGTCACTGAACTGTGCCAATCCGATTTTCACCGTATTTTGTGTCGCCGGACTGGCTGGGTCAGCTTTTAGAGAAGTCCCACCGCAAGCAGTTGCAGTCACGATTGTGTCTGGACTGGTGACATACATATAACCAAGTCCAGATTCCGTTGAAAAGCGGATGCGAGTCGGACCTGTGTACACACAGCCAGTCTCGCTGGCGTCCTTTTTCAGAGTCGCAGATGACTGCGGCAACTCCAGAACAGATTCATACTTTGGATTTCTTCTTGTGTTGTCTGTTGATCCTGGCCGCCATGAATTGCCTTGGAAAGCAGTCGAACTTGACCAGGCAGCATCTGCGGAGTTATTGCTGTAGAGGCCCTCACTGGATGTTGCGATGAATCGTCGGGTTGCTGAGCAGCCGACTTCTCCTGCCACTAACCCATCTGCTGTGCTGCGACAAGACGATGAGATGGCTCCTGCGTCAAGAACGGATGACAAATCAGAATTCTGAAGCCGCCAAATATCATTCGTATGAATTTTTCCAACTATTTTCTCACCAACGTTAATTCCTGCCCACTGACAGAAATTCAAGTTTCGTTGGTTACCCGTTGCGGAATTTGAAACTGATCCCGATTGATACCAATAACGCGAACATAACGAGGCGGCCAAGTCTTGAGCAGTGACACCTGTCGCACCCCCCGATCCAGCCGCCGTGGAATATGCGCCGGGTAGCCGAGGTGATGGGGTTTCGATATCGCTGAGGTAGACATAGTCCAAGGTAGAACGTTTGGTCAGCACTGCTTCAACAGTTCGCGTGATGTTTCCTGACTTACCAGTTGAGAATACTCGCACTTCTCCGCCTACGGCAGCACGTGATGCATCCACGGAAACTGTGTAAAGCGCGTTCGACACTCCTCCAGGAACACTCGCCCATCCAGTGAGGGATGCATTGCTGGGATCAGATTGCTGATAGTAATTTGGCTGCGCCAATAAGTGAGCACGGTAGTCATCCACACCAGCCTCAGCTGCTGCCAGCGCCGCATACGATCGCTCGCTTGCATCCGAAGGAGCAATTTGGGCGATGATCGCCTGAACCACTACGAGCGCGAACAGAACGAGGAACAAAGACCAAGCCATCACTAAAATCATTGCTGCGCCACGGTCATTTTGCTTCGTCATGTGAGATTCACCAACCTCAAGTGCTGGGTGACTGTTTGCCCAGGCGTGGATGTATTTCCAACCGTGAAAGCAACCGATTGTGGAATCTCACCCGTGTTAAAGGTTGGTATCCCTGTCGAGGGCAATGTCAGTTCGCGACTCACTGTCAGACATCCTGTGAGTGAATCGCAGGTCCACATCCGAAACGTTAAGGGCGCAGGTGCTCCGGCCTTTATCCGCATCAAAATTCGGGTTGTGCCTGTGGCCGGCCAAGTCCAACCGATGTCAGATTTCGTCGGCGTGATCACATCTGATTGAACGGTTTTACTGCCATCGGGAGCTGTGACTGTATAAATGCGAACTTTATAGGGAACATCCAGCTTGGGTCCCGTACCCGAATAGGTGTAAAACGTCATTCCTGTCTGCGTTGCCTCAGTCACCGATGTGGTGAGCCCCTCGGGCACAGCCATATATCGCAATTCACGCGAAATCCATTCAGCAGAATTCTGAGCATCACTTAAGTCTGACGATTGGTTAAGCGCACCGCGGATGGCCGAGAACCCAGTCAGCATTACGGCAGAAACAATCGCCATGAGTACAACAAAAATTCCCATAGCCATCATCAACTCTGCAAGAGTGAAGCCCTGATCATCTCGATTCCGGTGATTTCGCATCATGGACTCACCGAGGGTGTTGGCGACGACGTTGGGATATCTAAGGAAGCTAGGGTGAAATTCACCGTAAGCGAATCAGGCGGGGTCCCGTCAGGGTTGGGAACAAACGCTGTAGCCATCGTTTGTGTTTGCCCGCCCGCTGAAAAAGACCACTTTCCATAGGGCACAGAGACCTTGAGAATGCCGGTGGTACCGCTGCGTCCAAGATTGATTGTCGAACCGGCGCATGTCGCGTCATTGCCTAAATAATTGGCCGTGACCGTCGTGTTGGCTGTGAGTCCTCTTAGTTTTAAGGCTTGACCACCCAACGAAGCTTGACTGGTGGCGCCGGGAAGCAACCCAAATGATTGTCGTTGTGCGCTGGAACTCGCGGGATCTGAGTCTGCGCAGGTGTAAGCCCAGGATGAATAGCCAGTGAGATTAGGCCAAATATTTGAGGCCGAACCATCGATAGTCGAGGTGTTTGTCGATGCACCTGTGTTGTTCATTTGCCAAGTAACGGGGAGTCCTTGAGTGAAAGGAAATTCAGCGTCAGTGCTTGAAAAGCTAATTTCAGCTGCCTGCGCTAATTCGAAAGTGGACCGAGTAACCGCTGAGTTGATGACAGTAAGAGTCTTTGTAGTTCCCGTTGGAGTGGATGACACAAATCCCGAACGACTCACCGACACTGACAATGAACCAGTCGGCTCCAATCCAGGAACAAAAATGCACCCATCGGGTCCGGTTACTTGCGTGAAACTATCAAGTGGGTGAACTGCATCTGTTGCTTGCACACTGACCCCAGAAACGCGCGCATTATTTTGATCCACGATCGCAACAGTCAGACCACCAGTTCCATCCACTGAGACATTCGCATTTGGTGCGACGAGTGTGTCCAGAATCTGTGGCGAACTCAAACTCACCGTAGAAACTTCGACGTGCACCCGCACAAACGCTTGACCAGGGGAGGCTGCATCACAGGCACTCGTCGTCTGATTTAGTCCAGCCCAAGAACTTGTCGTAGCAACAGTGAATCGCGGGTCAGTTCCCAACGGGGCCCCAAGAATCAGCCCCTTGGGAATTGCTGATGCTCCAAGAAACCTCATCGCATCAACCTGTGAGCGTGCGATGTTCGCCGCTTGCACACGATCAGCATTTTCTCGAACGGTTCGGATCGCCACTATAAGCATGCCAATGGCCGCTGTCGAAACGATGAGGAAGATCACCATCGCTGCGATCACTTCAACCAAAGTGAAGCCCGCATCGGCCCTGTTTCCTGAATCAATTCGGGCTTGAATTTCTTCAACTTGCTGTGCAGACAGGCCTTGAAAATCTACCTCAAAACTCGTGATGACCGCATCTCCATAAATGCGCGTTCCGGCGAGCGTTGATGCCATTAGATTTGGTAACGACCCCTTACTTCTTGAGTCTTCCTGAGACCACATCGTGACGACCGATGAGCACTCAAGGGCAAGGTCCATCGTCTCAATTCGAGCACCAACTGCCGCTTGGAGCCAACCGATGTAATCGGGTGGCAACCGATCTACGAACGTGCGCGCATTGGGATCCGCCGGGACCACAAGGCACAAGCCACCCCGATGACCAAAGCTAGGGCCCTCAGCGCGAATCTTCACTCTGTGGGTATCGGCTCATCTTCCAGTTCATGGGCATTGCGCTAGCCACCCAAAAAGGATACCTAAGACCGGACCACCTTTTGAAAACCAGTCCTAGCTTGAATCTTGTTGCCCATTTTTCGAGTACTTTGGGCCCTGCTCACCCTTTTGACAACGAGGAGAACTGTGGAGTCGTCCTCCAGACGCAAATCCGCGAAGCGCTCCTTCGTTGGACTCGATATGGGAGCGAATGCGATACGCGGGATTCAGGGCACTCACAATGGCACTGAATTCACGATCACCGGATTCTCGGAAGCACTTCTACCCCCTGGCACCGTCATTTATGGGCGAATTACTGACCGGGCACAAGTAACAGTCGCACTGAAGAAATTGTGGCGAACAGGGGAATTCAGCACACGCAACGTACTCTTTGCGATCTCCGACCTCAACCTCGGTTTGGAAGATGCGTATATAACGGCATCCGAGGCACTTATCGATGCCCGTCTGCGACCCATCGGTGCCCAATCGCAAAGTCATGCCCTCATCACTGCTAGCAGATTAGAAACCGATCACGATGAGTTGACATTGATTATCCAAATCGGATCAGACGACCTCACGCTAGTTTCATATCTTGGTGACCAAGAACTCTTCGCCCTGACGCAGCCGGCGCTGGGGACTGATCTCGTTGCACTTGCTCTCACACGCGGATTGGGAGTGGATCAGCTCGAAGCCTCGCGGATTCTTTTTGACGAGGGTTGTATACCTGGCTCTGAGAGTCCACAAGCAGTGCTCATCAAGTCTTGGGAAAGCACACTGCTTGATGCGATTCACGATGGCGCGCAGCGGATCGCGGCCAAAAATCTTGACGTAACAAGGGTGGTCCTTACCGGGAGCGGCTCAAGGATCCCCTTGTTGAAGGAAGCAATTTCGGCCCGTCTTCAACGCCCCGTTGAACTTCTTGGATCACGGCCGTCATTTGCTGTGGCGACTGGGCTTGCCGCGATGTTTGATCATTGGAATGATCTCCTACCCGCGCCTGTTCATGAAGCAGTGGCCTTACTGAGAATTAGAAAATGGATAAGGTTCGCCTTCATAGCCTTAGGTGTCAGTAGTCTGGCTTACTGGGGCTATCAACAACAACAACTCAATCACGTATGGCAGCAGGTTGAAGTGCTGCGGGTAGGTTCGCAATGAGTGAAGTCCAAGGTCATCCCAGGGTTCGAATGGTCCTTGGAAGTGTCGCTTTATTTATCTCTGTCTCGTTAGCAATTTGGTTCTTGATCATTGGTCCGCGCCAACAACAGATTGATGACCTACATACCTACGTGCACGAACTTGAACAAAAACAGTAAAGCTTGTGGAATGCATTGAGGCCAGCCCCAACTGGGACTGGCCTCAATAAATATTTTATGCTTAGCGAGCTGCGGTACCTTCGACGTAGTCATCACCGCGGGTATCGACCCAGCTCATCAAGCCGCGAAGTTCGCGACCAACTGCTTCGATTGGGTGAGCCTCGCCCTTTGCGCGAAGTGCCTTGAATTCTGGTCCACCAGCAAGCTGATCATCCATGAACCGCTGAGCAAACTTCCCATTTTGAATGTCTGTGAGAACAGCCTTCATGTTTTCCTTCACCGAAGGATCGATCACACGTGGGCCTGAAACGTAGTCGCCGTACTCAGCCGTGTCAGAAACACTCCAACGCTGCTTTGCAATGCCACCTTCATACATGAGGTCGACAATGAGCTTGAGTTCATGCAGGCACTCGAAGTAGGCAACCTCTGGCTGGTAGCCAGCTTCAGTGAGAACTTCGAAGCCGTACATCACAAGCTGTGATGCGCCGCCACAAAGAACCGACTGCTCACCGAACAAGTCAGTCTCTGTTTCTTCGGTGAAGGTGGTCTTAATGCCACCTGCGCGAAGGGAACCGATTGCCTTGGCGTAGCTCAGGGTTAATGCCCATGCGTTTCCGGTCGCGTCTTGCTCAACAGCGACGATGGCAGGAACGCCGCGTCCAGCTGCATATTCACGACGAACAAGGTGACCAGGGCCCTTTGGGGCAACCATGGCAACGTCAATGTCAGCTGGCGGCTTAATGAAACCGTAGCGAATATTGAATCCGTGAGCGAAGAAAAGCGCGTCACCGGCTTTCAAGTTTGGCTCGATTACATCTTTGTAGAGCTTGGACTGAGCTGGGTCCGGAACAAGCACCATGATCAGATCAGCTTCGGCACAAGCCGTTGCTGGATCAACTACGCGCAAGCCAGCTTCTTCAGCCTTCGCACGACTCTTGGAGCCCTCGTTGAGGCCGACGCGCACATCTACGCCTGAGTCACGAAGGGACATAGCGTGGGCGTGACCCTGACTACCGAATCCGAGCACCGCAACCTTGCGGCCTTGAATGATCGACAGATCGGCGTCCTTGTCATAGAACAGTTCTGCTGCCACCGAGGTTCTCCTTGATTGTTTGAAAATTACTGTGTAACGCCCGACAGATTACGCCGTGCGCTCCCCTGACTTTTCTGCAGGTCGAGTTGAGCGATCTGAAATTGATCTGGACCCGCGACCAATGGCCACCATGCCCGATTTGACCAATTCTTTAATACCGAACGGCTCCATGACCTTGAGGAAGTCCGTAAGTTTTTCTGGATTACCCGTGATCTCGATAGTCAGCGCTTCGGGAGCCACATCAACCACCTTGGCTTTGAAGAGCTGGACCACCTCAATTACACGGCTTCGAGTGTCCACATCTGCCTTGACCTTGACCAGCATGATTTCTCGCGAAACACCTGCAGTGGGGTCGAGCTCGACGATCTTAAGCACATTGATCAACTTGTTCAGTTGCTTGGTGACCTGTTCTAGCGGCGCACCTTCAACATTGACCACGATCGTCATGCGAGAGACCTCGGGAACCTCAGTTGGTCCGACGGCAAGCGATTCAATATTGAACCCTCGGCGTGAAAACAAACTTGCAACCCGAGCGAGAACGCCGGGTTGGTCTTGAACAAGAACCGAAAGCGTGTGACGAGACATTATTCGTCACCTCCCCACTCTGGAGCAATTGAGCGCGCGTATTGAATTTCATCGTTGCTAGAACCTGCAGCAACCATCGGCCACACCATCGCGTCTTTATGAACAACAAAGTCAATAACGACAGGAGCATCGTTAAGACTCATGGCTTTTTCGATAGTGGCATCGACTTGATCTTGTGATTCACAGCGAAGACCGTGGCAACCATAAGCATCAGCCAATTTCACGAAATCTGGAATTCGATCTGTGTGTAGGTTCGTATGCGAGTAGCGCTCGTTATAGAACAACGTCTGCCATTGGCGCACCATGCCAAGGCTGTTGTTGTTAATGACAGCGACCTTAATCGGGATGTCATTGATCGTGCATGTTGCGAGTTCTTGGTTGGTCATCTGGAAACAACCGTCACCATCGATCGCCCAAACTGTTTTGTCTGGAACTGCAACCTTTGCACCCATCGCTGCCGGCACTGCGTAACCCATCGTGCCAAGGCCACCAGAGTTCAACCACGTGTTTGGCTTGTTGTACTTGATGTACTGAGCTGCCCACATTTGGTGTTGTCCGACGCCAGAAGTGAATACCGAGTTTTCACCAGAAATAATTCCCAAACGTTCAATGACAAACTGAGGAGACAGCGTGCCATCAGTTGGAAAGTCATAGCCCACTGGATATGTCTGGAGAATGTAGTCAAGTTGTGACCACCAACCCTCGTAATCGCCTCGCTTATTGAGGGCATATTCAGCCTCAACTGCAGCGACTAAGTCAGGAATGATTTCAGCGAGATCGCCAACGATTGGCACATCGACATAGCGGTTCTTACCGATTTCGGCTGGATCGATATCAGCGTGAATGATCTGCGCATTGGGAGCGAAAGTCGAGAGCTTTCCGGTGACCCGATCATCAAAGCGAGCGCCAAGAGTAATTAACAAGTCAGATTTTTGTAGGGCGCCAACTGCTGCCACCGAGCCGTGCATACCCGGCATACCCAAGTGCTGCTTGTGGCTGTCAGGGAAGGCCCCCCGAGCCATAAGTGTGGTGACCACAGGGATTCCAGTTAATTCAGCCAGACGCAACAAAGCTGCAGATGCATGAGCTCGAATCACTCCGCCACCGACATAAAGCACCGGCTGCCTGGATTCAACAATCAAACGGGCTGCTTCACGCACCTGCTTGGCATGGGGACGCGTTACCGGGTGATAGCCAGGTAAATCAATCGACGAAGGCCAGTTGAAACTTGTCAATGCCTGCAGTGCGTCCTTTGATACGTCAACCAGTACCGGACCCGGGCGACCCGTAGAGGCGATATGAAAGGCCTCAGCAACCGCACGCGGAATGTCGTCTGGGTTTGTAACAAGGAAACTGTGCTTAGTGATGGGCATCGTGATGCCGCGAATATCTGCTTCCTGAAATGCATCCGTTCCAATTGAGCTGCTCGCGACCTGACCAGTGATCGCCACCATTGGCACCGAGTCCATGTGGGCATCAGCGATAGGCGTCACAAGGTTGGTAGCACCGGGACCACTCGTTGCCATACAGACGCCAACTCGACCCGATGCCGCTGCATAACCCTCAGCTGCGTGTCCGGCGCCTTGCTCGTGGCGAACCAAAATATGGCGAATCTGCTTTGAGTCCATCAATGGGTCGTACAGCGGAAGGATCGCTCCACCTGGAATGCCGAAAACATCGGTCACTCCGGCCGCCTCTAGGGACAGCACGAGGCTCTTCGCACCCGTGATCTGCTCGCTCATTACTTGCCTTCTTTTCGTCGAATCGTTCATTTGTGTGTAGTCGTACTCATAAGAAAACCCCCCGACCCGGATCGGGTAGCGGAGGGAGCGCGCCGGCTAATTCTCAGGCGGCGCGCCTACTAACGACGAGTGACATTGACACAAGTAGCAGTTTACTCCTGTAACAGGCCTGATGTCACCCCCTACCGAACGTGACCCCTGCCATAGCCTCTGTGCTGATTTGAGCCCCTTCAGCCTCGTGGAGCGCCTTAGTGGCTGCGCCCATCCCTACGAGCAAACTCACAGCAAAAAAGACTCCTGCCAGAAACAGCGTGCGTGGAACATCCTTTTTACGGCGAGCCTTCACTTCGGTTGTCCACTTTTCGCCATCCCAGAATCGCTGAACCCCCTTGTGCACTGGGTCCTGCTGGAACCCAGGCTCGGATCGCTGCGGAGCAAGCTCAAGGCGTCCTCGTAGCGAGGATCGCCGAATGAGCACTGGAAGCACCGAACCCAGAAAGGCCAAGATGAGCGTGCGCCCCGCGAAGAAGGGATACCCACCAATGGCATGGCCCGTGAGTTCAAGGGAGAAACCGGATTGAACCATCATCGCGAGAAAAACTAAGACATCTGGGACAACTAAGACAACACCGACAATGAACCAGAGATCTGACCAGAGCGGTGTCTCATACAGCTGATTGGGGTCGTCATACACAGGCTGCGCCCTGTTCTTGGTCTTCACGGCCGACAGCCTGTCAGCCATTAGGAAGACGCGCACCGAAATGAGTTTTTTGCTGAGTACGTTTTTCCCCGCCGAGTCAATCGCGGATCTGCCTCGCCTGGAAATTATCTGGATGCTGGAGAGTTCACCCAAGTTTTGTAACCGCCATCAAGGTTGTCGGCACCAATCCCAAGTTCATGTAGCAAGGTGGCGGCTGTGTGGCCTCGCTGACCCACTTGGCAATGGACAATCACGTTGGATGCATCTAGCTCGGAGTGGCGCTCGCGGATTCCATCCACCGGAATGTTGATTGCTCCGGGAATGTGTCCATTCGTGAATTCATCCGAGGTACGAACGTCAACAAGTTGCGCACCATCAGCCAACCGACCTGCCAACTCATGCCACTGGATCGACGTAGTGAATCCG
>JBIIAA010000069.1:0-10813 GCA_044240165.1 Candidatus Nanopelagicales bacterium | reverse complement strand
TGCGCGGGCTCAAGGAGTCGATTTCGCTTTGAATCATCGCGTGGACCGTCTGCTCGTTGAAGACGGACGAGTTACCGGTATCGAAGCCGCTGGTCAAACTCTGACTGCTAAAGCCGTTGTGCTCGCCACTGGCGGGATGGGTGGCAATACCGAACTCATTCGCGAGTGGATGCCCGAATTAGCGACGCTTGCTGGCGATTGGGTTCTTCCCGTCGGCGGAGATGAACTTGCGCCATATGCCCAAGGCGATGCCGTACCGCTCTCATCTGCCGTTGGTGCTCAAATCACTGGGCGCAATTATTACGAAGCAACGATTCGACCTGGCTACGTTCAGGTATCAAACCCTGCGCTCCCCGGTCACTTGCTTATGGTTGATGCAACTGGGCGTCGCTTTGTTGATGAAACAGCAGGGATCGCTGCAATGCACGGAGCTTTTAACGCAGCAGTTGCGCCCGTTTATGCAATCTTTGATGAGGATGCAAAGACCTCATATAAGCCTACGGGCGAAAAGACTCCTGAAGGAAAACCAAAACGTCGACTTCATCCTGATTGGGTTGAAGACGTTGTTGATTCCATGGTTGAAAACCAACACTTTGTGAAGGCTCAGTCGCTTGTAGAGCTTGCCGGAAAACTCGGTATTCCTGCTCATCATTTGACGGCGACTATTGATCAATACAACACCGATGCCAGTCTTGGCCACGATTCAGTTCAGCTCAAAGACGCGAGTCTTATGCGAACCGTTAATTCTGGACCCTTTTACGCAACTGAAATTCGGCTATCGTCCATTGGATTCACCGGAGCGGGGCCACGTGTTAATGCTCAAGGCGCTGTTCTTGATACCAAACATCAGATCATTCCCGGACTCTTCGCGGGTGGCGAATGCGCTGGCGGTCTCGCAGGCCCGATGTCCATTGGCGGCAACCCGACGGCTACCTGCTTTGTCTTTGGTCGAATTGCTGGCGAGAGTGCAGCCGCATTTGCCAACCAGTAACTCCCGTCTGGAGAATTGGGTGGCGCTGGCTCCCCAACGTTAGTTAGAGACAGTCCCTCCTGACCGAACTAGTACGCAGGTATGAGGAATTTCAATTGGTTTGGTTCGAGGCAGTATTTCTTTTCTGCTTCGCCCATCGCAGTAACACGGGACCGTCGAGTAACAAGATTTCTCATAAGTGAGGGGCTCGTGGCGTCTGCCAGAGCCCCTCACTTATCACGCGAGTTTGTTATGAATCTGCTTATGCCTCATCGGCCGGCGGCTGAGGAACATGCGGGAAGAGTTCCTGGAATGCACCGATACGAATGCGCCGACTTGCTTCGGGCGAAACATCGTCGAAGAGTTCATGCAAGGTCTTCTGCGTATGGCCAAAGGTGCCTTCCCAATGCGGGTAATCGCTACCAAACATTGAGTTCTGATAACCACCAGCGGTGAGCGCCATGACTGAGGAGCGATAGTCGTGTTGGAAGGATGCATACACCTGGTCATACATAATCTCGCCAGGAAGCCTTGAAAGCATTGGACTCACTGCACCGGAATGTTGGCGGAAGGCTTCATCGAGACGGTCAGCTACGAATGGCACCCATCCTGAACCACCTTCAGAAATTACGACCTTTAATTTAGGCCGAATATCCAATGCCCCCGATGCCACCATTTGTGCAGCTGCACGCTGACCACCGAAGGTAGTTTCCGTGTAGTTCAAGATTGCTCCACCTCGACCACGATGCACAACTCCGGTGCGCTCGTCTGGCGTATGTGGCTCGGTTCCAATATGAAAACACAGTCGCATTTCCATGTCATTGAGAACATCCCACAACGGATCAAAGAAAGGATCGACGTAGTTGTGCTGCACTTTGCCGGAAAGTCCTGGCCGCGTTGGTAGCGAAACTGCCGCGAATCCCATTTCACGGCAACGCTTGGCTTCCTTGACCGCATCATCGATGTCAATCAAAGGGATCGCTGCGGTGCAGACCAATCGTGGTGACGCATTTTGCATTTCCATCGCCCAGTCATTGAGCGCCATGGTGCCTGCAAGAGCCAACTTTGGATCGCGAATGTTGAACGACCAAATCCCAAGAGACGGGTACGTGAGTTCAGCCCAGACTCCCTCATCATCAAGGTCCTTTAGCCGGCTCACAACATCGCGCCCGCCGATCATCCGGCGCTCAGTTAAGCCATCGTCGTCGCCAAAGGAACGGGCCGCCGTGCTTGGCCTAGGCATCCGACGGCGAAACTCTTGCCCGTCTACATACACGGTCTCCCAGAGTCCGTCTTCATCTTTAACGCTTCGCGGCATGCGATCAGCAAGATCCTGCGGAAGGCGGGTTTCAAATAGATCATCCGGTTCTACAAGATGCGAATCCCCAGAGTTTGCCCATAACTTGCCCATGCTGGCCTCCATGTTCCACGCCGGTGATATGCACCAGCAATTGTTTGGTTCAGAACTTTTCAGCACGACTGTACGACGTATAGGACGATGTATGCAGCATTTTTAGCATCAAAAAACCAACGAGCCCCGCCGGAAGACCGGTGGGGCTCGATGCTGATTCCACCCTTACGGGAGGTTTATGGTGTTTTCCTTGCGGGCCTACGCCTCATCTGCAGGTGGCGCTGGTACCTGTGGGAAGAGCTCGGCAAATGCGCCGATGCGGATGCGGTGGCTGGCGGCTGGATCAAGATCGTCACACAACTCATGCAGAGTCTTTTGTGTGTGCCCGAAGGTGCCTTCCCAGTGTGGGTAGTCACTGCCGAACATTCCGTTCTTGTAGCCCTGAGCAGTCAACGCGGTGGTCGACGACCGGTAATCGTGCTGGAAGGAGGCGTACACCTGCTCGTACAAAATCTCTCCTGGCAAACGTGAAAGCTTGGGCCTCACCGCTGCAGAGTGCTGGCGATAAGCCTCATCGAGCCGGTCAGCCATGAACGGCACCCAACCTGAACCGCCTTCGGAGACGATCACTTTGAGATTTGGACGCTTATCAAGAGCACCCGACGCAACCATCTGACATGCAACACGCTGCCCACCAAAAGTGGTCTCGGTGTAGTTCATCACTGCACCACCACGACCACGGTGCAGAACACCGGTATGTACATCCGGGGTGTGTGGCTCCGTACCAATATGGAACGCGATGCGAGTGCCAAGATCATCAAGCACATCCCAGAGCGGATCAAAGAATGGATCGACATAGTTGTGTTGAACCTCGCCCGACAGGCCTGGCCGAGTCGGCAAAGAAACACAGGTCAAGCCCATCGCGGCTGTTCGCTTCGCTTCTTTAATTGCGTCGTCAATATCAACAAGTGGCAGCATCGCCGTACATACGAATCTTGGTGATTTCTGCTGCATTTCAAGGGCCCAGTCATTGATCGCTACCGATCCGGCTAGAGCTACCTTTGGGTCCCGAATATTGAACGACCAAATACCTAGCGATGGAAAAGTGAGCTCTGCCCAGATTCCTTCAATATCGAGATCTTCTAAACGCAACGGAATGTTCTCCGCGCCAGGTGGGCGGCGATTCTTGTCCTTGTATTCCTCGCTAGTGAGATCGCTTCCTGAAACCCCAGCTGAAGGCTTTGGCATCCGACGGCGAAACTCTTGTCCGTCTACATACACGGTCTCCCAGAGTCCGTCTTCATCTTTAACGCTACGTGGCATCCGGTCCGCGAGATCTTTCGGCATACGCTCTGCAAATAGATTCTCGGGCTCAACAAAATGTGAGTCTCCGGAGTTTGCCCAAATCTTTGCCATGATGACCCTCCTAATGTCGGCTGGATGATTCCTAGCCGCTAGTAGTTACACCTTCAGCCACTAGATATACGCCGTATAGGGCCTTTCGACCCGACTTAAGTCGGCCGAAGGTCACCGACTTATCCTCGTTAAGTGAAACGTCGATTGGCGAAGCTCCTCGCGCTTGCGGTCTGCGCCGCCAGCGTGTCAGGCAGTGCCTACGCCGCACCGCGATTGATGCAAGGAACCCCTGCACTTGGTGAGCAATACACCGCACAAATTATTGTGTTGGGCTCCACGAGTTACGAAATGTGTAGCGCCGCAGTATGGAAACCTCGAGTACTTCTTACCGCCGCTCACTGCCTTACTGACGCAGGCGGCAGCACTGCCGCAGCAGGTTCTCGAATCTTCGTGATGCCACCAGGAGTTAACAGCCCTCTTGTTTACGCTTCTGGCCCCGTTGGTGCTGCGCGCGTTCGAGTTATAGGTACCTATCTTGGCCAGCAATATCTTGAATCGTCCAAACTCGTCGTCGGAAATGACATCGCAGCAATCGTTTTAGATTCCGACCTTTCGCCATCTGTATTCACTCGACTTGCGGATCGAACAGAATTAGAGGCATGGGTCAAGTCTTCGCGTGAAACCACCATCGTTGGTTACGGAATAACGAGTCTGACCGACACGACTCCATCGATTCCTCGCACTGGAACATTCATCTTGAGTGAAATTCAGGTCGATCGCCGCAACACCAACGGGTGGGTCACCTGGTCCAGCCCTGTGAACGGCGTAGACACCTGTCCCGGAGATAGCGGAGCGCCACAGTTTGTTTCTACGGGAAGCAAGACACTGCTGATAGGCGACATCGCTGGAGGTAACTGCACAGGGCAACAACGAACGGCTGAAGGCTTCGCAGCCATCACATATCTGGACGTACTTAATCCGGCATTAATCGCGGCAGGATACCCCGCAATCCCAAGCGCACCACGAGATGTGATCGCTACGTCTATGAACGGCAACACAACTGTTTGGTGGACAAGCCCCCTTATCTCACCTGAAACTGCAGTGAACTTCGAAGTTCGCGATGACGGAGGACTCATCGCATGTTCATCTACGCAGCCGTACTGCACTTTCCCTGACGCCAGCAATCTGAACCTGCGCAGCAGTAACTCGCAAGGTGAAGGTGACGCTGTGAACGTGCCCACTGCTCAATCTGTGCGGCCACTAGCACCCAGAATTAGTCAGACTAAGGCAACTGTAAAATTCACTGTTGTTCCACTTAAATATCCAGTCGTATCGGGATATCGAATAATCGATCAAATGCAGCGAACCGTCTGTCGAATAACAGATATCTCGGCTCCGCTTACTTGCAATGCGAAATTTAAAACCGGGCGCTACCGCTTTACGGTAAGCGCAACCACACCTCAAGGTAGAACTCCTGAGTCACCTAAAACCAAACTCGTGATCATCCCTTAACCACACCTACGTCGCCGGAAAAGTTATCCCAACGCACGTGTAACGAGGTACTTCACTTCCTGAGTCGGGCCAGATGGCCCTGCTGGGCCCCCAGCTGGCTCCGGTGCAAAAATTAATTCCACTCGGTCTTTCAACTCGAATAATGCTGGCACCGGAACGGCTTTCTTCATGAGCGGTCCGGCTACCTCGAAGGTACTGTTCACATCAGGCTGAGTTTTAAAAAGGGCAACGGGATCTTCCGTGGCTACCTTCATGTAGTCCTGCCAAGCCTGGTTATGGGCAAGATAAGCCGTCTGCGCTTGCAGGATGTCTTTGTGCCACGGCAGAACAGTCACTGCGGAAACTTCTTCGCCTGCCGCACCGATTGCAAACTCGCCCGCATACGCTGCTTCGGACAGCGCATCCCAAGCTTTGGTTTTCTGAGCAGCCGATAATTTTCCGGTGTCGCCGTATTGCTTGATAATGCTTTGAATCTGATCATCGGTCCACTGCATCGCTGATTCAGAGTCTTCAACAGCACCCACTAAAGCACGCATTTCAAGATTGCGTGAAGTCCAGTCCCCCGCCACTAGACCTAGGCCTAAGACCGTGACCAGAAAGACTGCTAAACCCACAACCGGGGGGAGCCACCGCGAAAGTTTCACTTGACCATCATCTCTCATGCCAAATCATAGGCATGCAGCCCCTTAACAGGTAGCGTGACTTTCTATGCTCGCGCTAGTCGCCGAACAGGAATACCGAGTGCTCAAGGAGCGCATCGGTCAGCAGTTCGCGTCTATTCCTGCCAATCAAAATATTCGACTCGCTAAGCGCACTTCCAACCTTTTTCGTCCTCGGTCTTCAGCCACTGGTCCGGGTCTAGATGTTGCCGCCTTCGCTGGAGTCCTGGCTATTGATACTCAGTCGGGCACTGCAGATGTCCTTGGCATGACAACCTACGAGGAGCTTGTTGAGGCCACGCTGCCTTTGGGATTTATGCCCTTATGCGTGCCCCAACTGAGAACCATCACTCTTGGCGGAGCGGTCACCGGGATGGGAATTGAATCTGCCAGCTTTCGAAACGGTGCTCCCCATGAATCCGTCATTGAAATGGATATCTTGACTGGATCAGGTGAGATTCTCACGGTGACTGGAAGCCCGGACGATCCGCACCATGATCTATTTTACGGATTTCCCAATTCATACGGTTCGCTCGGATACGCCTTGCGAATCAAGATTGAACTAGAACCTGTCAAGCCTTTCGTGCACTTGCGCCATCTGCGATTTGATTCAGCGGAAGCGATGACAGCCGGCCTAGCGACCATTACCAATACTCATGAATTTGATGGAAAACATGTTGATTTCATTGATGGAACGGTGTTTTCAACAACTGAGCATTACCTGACGTTAGGCGAGATGATTGCTGCTCTGCCATCTGGTGCAGCTGCCAGCGACTACACAAAAGACAAGATTTATTACAGATCAATCCAGCAACACAATGATGATTACCTCACCATTCTTGATTATCTTTGGCGTTGGGATACCGACTGGTTTTGGTGTTCCCGTGCCTTCGGCGCGCAGATACCCGCAGTACGAAAACTCTGGCCGAAATCAAAATTGCGCAGTGACGTGTACTGGAAACTCATTGCGCTTGATCAAAAATATTCGATCGCTGACAAGCTGAATGCGTTGCAAGGCAAACCGCAACGTGAAGCTGTCGTACAAGATATTGAAGTTCCAATCCACCAACTTCCGGCCTTCCTAGAGTTCTTCCATCGCGAAGTTGGAATCTCACCGATTTGGATTTGTCCGATGAAACAGCGCGAACCCAAGGTGCGCTGGCCACTGTATGAATTTGAACCCGACACGATGTACGTCAATGTGGGTTTCTGGTCAAGTGTGTCCATTAGCGAAGGTTTGACTCCAGCAGATGGAGCATTTAATCGCCTCATTGAGAATGAAGTGACACGCTTGGATGGCCGTAAATCGTTGTATTCCACGACTTTCTACGATAAAAAAACATTCTGGTCGATTTACGGGGGACCTACGTACTTGACCCTCAAAGATCGTTACGACCCGCAAAGCCGATTGCTGGGACTGTACGAGAAGGTGGTGGAGCAACGATGAAGTTCGCAGATGTATTTGCAACCGTGGTGCCTGCTGATCGCGGGGTTGCCTTTCGAGCATTCGACGGATCTAGCTACGGCTCACCCGATGCTGAGGTGACCCTTGAACTCAAAAGCCCGCGGGGAGCGCAGTTCATTGCTTCGTCGCCCTCGCAACTGGGCTTGGCTCGTGCCTATGTCAGTGGCGACCTAGAGATCATTGGCGATCCCTACCAAGCTCTCTCGCGCTTGTGGCCACTTGATACATCGCACCTTGGCGTGAAAGAGAAAGCGAAACTAGCGAAACGATTACTGCCATACGTGTTATCGAGGCCCACTCCTCCACCTCAGGAACGAAAACTTTCAGGGCGTCGACACTCCAAAGGCCGTGATGCAGATGCAATCCAGCATCATTACGACGTTTCTAATCGTTTTTATAGTTGGGTCCTTGGACCGTCTATGGCCTACACCTGTGCGGTTTTCCCTAATGAAAACGCCTCGCTGGAAACAGCTCAGGACGCTAAGTTCGATTTAATTTGTCGCAAACTTGGTTTGCAGCCAGGCATGAAGTTACTTGATGTGGGTTGTGGCTGGGGCGGCATGGTGCGCCACGCGGTGAAAAACTACGGCGTCACTGCAATTGGTGTCACGCTTTCAGAGCAGCAGGCCCAGCATGCGCAGGCTGCTATCGAAAGTGATGGGATTTCTGGGCGCGCAGAAGTGCGGTTCAGTGACTATCGAGACCTACCAGAGACTGATTTCGATGCGATCTCTTCAATCGGTCTGACTGAACACATCGGCCGAGCGAACTACCCTGCCTATTTTTCGTTTCTTTTCAATAAACTTAAGCCTGAAGGTCGAATGCTGAACCACACCATCACTCGACCAAATGATGAAGAGCCCACTCACTATCGAACGTCATTTATTAATCGTTATGTATTCCCCGACGGCGAGCTTTCCGGCCCCGGACACATCATGAGCACGATGAACTCAGAGGGATTTGAAATTCGTCATGCCGAAAACCTTCGGGAGCACTACGCATTGACTCTCAAGCGCTGGGGTGAAAATCTGGAGTCGCACTGGGATGAAGCTGTTGCGGAGGCTGGACTTGGCACTGCTCGCGTGTGGCGCATCTATATGGCAGCTTCACGATTGGGTTTTGAACTCAACACCATTCAATTGCACCAGACTCTTGGCGTCAAACTTGCTGAAGGTTCCAAGTCGGGTGTACCTCTTCGCATGCAACTCGACGTGGCATAAGCGAATTGCCGCAACCTATTCTGGCGCTTGCACTAACAGGTGCTGCGCTAGTTCTTCACTGAGTTCGGTGTATTCACCAGCGATTCCAATATGGATTCCATCTGGAGTGCGACTGACGAGCACTGCGGCTCCTGGGGTTGCACCAACGCGTCGTAACGCAATCATGGTCAGCGCAATCTCTTGAATTGGTTCCGCGATGCGACGCACAATTACTCGTGACACATCGTCAGTTGCAACTTCCGATAGCGAACGCACACCCACCAGCGAACGATCAAGCGATTCAGAATCAGGATTGAGTGAATCCAGTCCGGGGATGGGATTGCCGTAAGGGGATTCAGTTGGGTATCCCAAGATTTCCAAGAGTCGAAGTTCGACAGTCTCGCTGATCACATGCTCCCAGCGGCAAGCCTCTGCGTGTGCTTCTTCCCAGGGAAGTCCAAGGACGGTGACGAGCAAACATTCAGCTAAGCGATGCTTGCGCATCACACTTACCGCTGCTTCACGTCCGGCGGGAGTGAATTGAAGTTGGCGATCCGGTGTGACGACGACCAAGCCATCTCGCTCCATGCGGGCCACGGTTTGCGAAACAGTTGGACCACTTTGGTGCAGGCGTTCGGTGATTCGAGCCCGCATTGGGGCGATGCCTTCTTCTTCAAGTTCGAAGATCGTGCGCAAATACATCTCGGTGGTATCAATTAACGCACTCACGCCGACTCCTTTCTAGAACAGGCTTAGGTAACCCTCACCTTATGCCAAGGGTCCCTCACCGCTCCCAGCACAATGGCTGACCTAGGCTTTGGACGTGGCAACAGTGATGTGGTTTCGCCGAGATCTTCGCCTAGCCGACAACCCGGCCCTCCTTGCCGCTATCTCCGGTGCGAAAGCAGATGGCGACGGACAGGTCGTGCCGCTGTTTGTGTTGGATCCAACCCTTTGGGAAAGCGCCGGGCCGGTTCGTCAGGCTTATTTGGTTGCCTCGTTGGACGCCCTAGGCGCCAGCCTGGGTCGATCATTACTGATCCGCCATGGCAATCCAGTGACTGTTGTCGCCGAAGTCGCCGCCGCTATCGGAGCCACCAGCGTGCATATCGCTGAAGACTTCGCGCCGTATGGGATGCGTCGCGATGCAGCCGTTGCGCAAGCACTGGGTGAGGTGCCACTCGTTCGCACTGGCTCGGCTTATGCCGTCAGCCCTGGCCGAGTAACGAAAGGCGATGGCACCGCTTACCGAGTTTTCACCCCGTTTTACCGCGCCTGGATGACTCAAGGTTGGCGAGCTCCTGCAGACGACATTCCTGCTGACATCGATTGGGCCATGCCACTTGATTGCCAAGGCCGACCACCAGCGCCAGACCTAGGTGGGCTCACCTTGCCTCAAGCAGGCGAACAAGCTGCTTGGCAACGGTGGATGGAATATCAAGAACAATCTTTAGGCGACTATCAAGATGAGCGCGATCGCCCCGACTTGAACACCACCAGCAAACTCAGCCATCACCTGCGGTGGGGGGAGATTCATCCACGGTCTTTGCTTGCTGAACTCACAGATGAGAATGAAGTTTTTCGCAAGGAATTATGTTGGCGTGAGTTCTACGCCGATGTGCTTTTCCAAGCACCACAGTCCACAACACAATCACTTAATCCAAAGTACGACGGGATGAATTGGGCGACAGGGGCTACATCTGATGCAGCCTTCGATGCGTGGGCGCAAGGGCGAACTGGCTTTCCATTAGTGGACGCAGGTATGCGCCAGCTTCGCGCTGAAGGCTGGGTGCATAACCGTGTGCGCATGGTCGTCGCTAGCTTCCTAATCAAAGACCTTCATATCTCTTGGCAACGAGGCGCTGCCGAATTCATGTATTACCTTCGCGATGCGGATCTCGCAAGCAACGTTCACGGCTGGCAATGGACTGCTGGGTGCGGAACCGACGCTTCACCGTTTTATCGAGTCTTCAATCCGATTGCCCAAAGCTTGCGATTCGATCCCAACGGCGATTACGTTCGTCGCTACATCCCCGAACTTCGCCATCTTGCCGGCGCCGATGCTCTTGAACCTTGGAACCAGAAAACTGGATATACCCAGGGCTATCCCGCGCGAATCGTGGACCACGCCGTAGAACGCCAAGTGGCGTTAGATGCCTATCAAGACATTCGCTAGCCCATTCGCACCGTACGATGTGGCGTTATGCCGTCCTTTTCAGTCGTTTCCATGAAAGGCGGCGTCGGAAAAACCTCAGTGACCTTGGGGCTCGCCAGTGCGGCTTGGAGTCGCGGCCACCGAGT
>JBIIAA010000165.1:0-3077 GCA_044240165.1 Candidatus Nanopelagicales bacterium | reverse complement strand
CACGGTGCCGACCTTGGGTTCGTGGTTTAGGGCAGCTGGATATGACACCTACTGGAAAGGTAAATGGCATGTCTCTGATGCCGATCTTTACCAACCAGGTTCCTACAACACGATGCCGTCCTACAACAATGTCGGCGGCAGAGATCCCTACCTTGAAGAGATCTATTTAGAAGCTCAACAACTTGAGCAGTACGGGTTTACCGGCTTCATCGGCCCTGAGCCGCATGGAAGTAACCCGTTGAACTCTGGTTCATCTGGTCCAGGTGCGCGTGGGCGCGATGAGGTCTACGCCGAACTCGGTGTCGAGCAACTTCAGAAGCTGCGTAACGCCAAGGATCCTTGGTTGATGGTGACGTCGTTTGTGAATCCGCATGACATCTCGCTGTGGGGAGCGATGACCGTTGCGGCAGATCTCACCAATCAGCCTGGCTCATTCGCGTTAACTGAGCAGTTGATTGGATCGAACGTTCCGAAAGATCTTTTCGGCCCGGCTTATGCAGCTTCAGCAAGCGAGGACCTCACTAAGAAGCCAACGGCGCAGGGCAGTTTCGTAGCCCAGTACCCCTCAGCATTCCAACCGCTCATCAATGGCCCGGAGTATCACCGGTTCTACTACCAGCTGCAAAAAAATGTCGATGAGCAAATTGGCAAGGTCGTCAGTGCGTTAGCTGCAAATAAGCAGCAGTACCGAGACACCATCGTGATCTACATGTCAGATCACGGCGAGATGCTTGGCGCTCACGGTGGGATGTTCCAAAAGTGGCACTCTGCTTATGACGAGATGCTGCGCGTGCCATTCATCTTCCATAATCCGGAACTCTTTAATGGTCACACGAGCAGCGACGTTTTGACCAGTCACGCAGATTTGCTTCCAACAATGCTGGGGCTGGCAGGCTTGGATGAGCAGGTGATTGCTAAGCAATTACACAAGACCCATACGCAGGTTCGTCGTCTCGTTGGTAATGACTTATCGCCGCATTTGCTGGGGGAGACTGACCCGGCTCAGCGGGTAGATAAGCCGATTTATTTCATGACGGATGATCAGCCGTTCAAAGGTATGAATGCAATCTCGGTGACAGGCATGCCGTTTCTGCCAGTTCAACAACCGAACTGTGTTGAAACGGTTATCTCTTACTTGCCAACCGGCCCAGCCGGCGCGAAGCAGCGGTGGAAATATTCGCGTTACTGGGACAACCCCCAGTTCTGGACTTCGCCAAATGTGCAAGATGTACAAACAGTTGTGTCGGGCAAGGTCAATCAGCCAGGCGCCAAAACGGCGACCACTATTGTGAAGGCACTTAAGCCGACGGCGGGTCAGATTGCTCCACCTGCTGATCAGTTCGAGTTATACAACACCGAAGCGGACCCTGCTGAAATGACGAACCTGTATGGGAATGCAACGTATGCCACTACACAAGCAGTGATGGCAAAGTTGCTTCAAGTTGAGAAGACTGCGAAGCGGTTAACTCCGGTCATGCAGCCTTGGGCGGATGGCACGATGCAGCAGTTCCCATTCAATGTGACGTAAGTCGGTCCAGTTTTAGCACTAGAAGGCGCAGCAGGTTGCGTTGCGTTTCTCTACGAAGTCGGAGCGGACGTGATGGTCACGACTGTCTGTCCATCAGTGTCGGTGACTGATGCGGATACATTCTTTCCGTTGCCTTCAGCGCCGATGAGAATGGCCATCGCGATCGTGGTCTCATTAACAATCGTGTAGCCAGCTGACTTCAACTCGCTTTTATAGGCATTGGCAACCGTCGTGACATCGCCATCGACTTTCCACATCGCAGTTGCTTCACCTTCTGTTCCGGAAACAGAAACTGTGACGAGTGTGCCGTCAACAACAGGAACGTCTGATGGCCAGTTGCTGGGTAGGTCAACTCCCTCGCCTATGGAAGTTGTGGTGCCATCTGTTGACTTAACCGTCACACCGCCGTCAGAAATATCTACATCAGCATCGGTGCCTGCCTCGATCGCTTTCTCCGCTATCGACTCAACCGATTGACCACACGAACTCAAAACGGGAACACCCAAAATCAGAATCCCACTCATGGCAAGGATCCTCAGATTCCTATGGTTCATGCTGCCTCCTCGATGCGCGCCTATTGGCAATGCTGGCTTTGAAACAAATCTGATGTTTTCATCCTGAACTCCGTAATGCGCGTCAGAACTGAAGAGGTGACTGCTATTGCATAACAAATGCTGTCATTGAATAATTTGTGCACTCAGCGGTGAACCTGATCGGAATCCGAAGAATGTTGAGGATATTTCCTCACAAAAGTGCGCCCGGAGGGACTCGAACCCCCAACCGACTGGGTAGAAACCAGTAACTCTATCCGTTGAGCTACGGGCGCCAATGTTGCTTACTGTTTCGCTGCTCTTGCAGCAATGTCCGCTGCTGAAGCAATTATGGCAAGGTCATCATCGGTGTGTGCAGCCGACACGAACCAAGCCTCATAAGCAGACGGTGGTAGCCACACTCCGTTGTCGAGCATGGCGTGGAAGAAGCGCCCAAAAGCAGCGGTGTCTTGGGTTTTCGCATCGTCGTAATTGTGAACTGGTCGATCAGTGAAGAAGAAACTGAACAAGTTTCCAGCGCGCTGCGGTTGGTGAACAATCCCATGCCGGGTGAGGGCGTCGGTAACGATCGTGAATACCTGATCGGCCATTGCATCAAGGTGCATGTAGACATCAGGCGTGCAATTGCGAAGTGTGACCAGGCCAGCGGTGGTGGCAACTGGATTTCCACTCAAGGTTCCTGCTTGATACACCGGACCGGCAGGTGCAAGTAGATCCATGATGTCTGCGTTACCGGCAACCGCAGCAAGAGGCATGCCGCCACCAATAACTTTGCCGTAGGTGAAGAGATCTGGTGCCCAGTCTTCTCTGGTGCCTTCGATTCCCCACCAACCATCCTTAGACACGCGAAAACCTGTCATGACTTCGTCGAAGATGAAGATCGATCCGTGCTGCTTGCAAAGATCACTGATCTTCTTGTTGAAACCAGGTGGCGGCGGAACGACGCCCATGTTTGCTGGGATTGCTTCAGTGATCACAGCAGCAATCTCATTGCCTCG
>JBIIAA010000164.1:0-3084 GCA_044240165.1 Candidatus Nanopelagicales bacterium | reverse complement strand
GGCCCAGATGGTTGGGACCTTGCCTTTTGCGGGCCAGCGTTGCGCGACTCCGTTTGAGATACGCAAGGTTCCTGCCAGAGTCGCGAGTGCGTCGAGTGCGTCATCTACTGGTACATCGGTTGGGCACTTTTTCATCAGTAACGCACATGAAGTGCCAAGTGTGGTGAGCCACGGATCCAGGGATCGCATGCGAGCTCCTGCACCGGCAGCACTTTTCTTGGAAGGCATTGCAGCGCCGCCATCCAACGCCGCAAAGACGAGTTCAGGAAAGACTTCGTATAAGCGCGAGTCCGGCAGCAGCGCATTCACTGCAAGGATTCGCTCAGACAGCGCCATGGCTTGGCGAGAAACCCCTTGGCCAGTGAGTTCAAGGCTGAGTGCTTGCACTGTTTCGTTTGGTGCATGAAACCCAAGTTCAAGCACTGCACGTGGGGGAGTCATAAACACTCGCGAGCCAAATTTTCCTAGGACCTTCTTGGTTTCTTGGTCGCAACTGCGCCAGCCAGTTGTTACTAATTGAATCGGTATATCGATTCCGATGAGTTCGAGATCAGCGACAGTGTCCCGAAGTTCATGAATCGTGCAGGTGCGCCAAGTGATCTGGTGGTCATCTAAGACTGCAATGACCCAACCTTTGGCGTAGCCGTCTATGCCAGCCAAGGATTGGGTCATGTGGTGATCTTTGCAGATGTGGGTTATTCGTACGTGTTATTCAAAGTTGTGGAGTTCTTCGGGGTGTTCCTTGCCGATAAGTGGTGAGAGTCGAATCTCTTTTAAGAACAAAGAAAGGATGAACCCAAGGACCATGATTGGGAAAGCAACAACGAAAATATGACTGAGTGAATCGGCGTAAGCGTTTAACACGATTTCATGCAGTTTCATGGGTAGCGCACTAATGGTCGACACCGCGTTTGTTAATTTCGATACATCGGTAACGGTTCCTGCGGGAAATGACGTTTCAATATTCCTGGCAAGTTGCGTTGTCATGATTGCGCCGAAGATCGCAGTACCCAGTGTTGCACCGATTGAGCGAAAGAAAGTGCTGCCACTGATTGCTACACCGACGTCCTTCATTGGGACGGAGTTCTGCACTGCAAGTGCGAGCACCTGCATCGTTGAGCCCATACCCAGGCCAAGGACGAACAAGCCAATAGAAATGAACCAGTACGGCGTATCGACGGCGATTTGGGAGAGAATTAACATGGCTATTGCGGCGCTCGCGGTGCCAAATATGGGAAAGATCTTGTAGCGACCCAATCGCGAAGTCAGTCGGCCAACGATGATGGAGGCGCCTGCCATACCTGCCATCATCGGCAGCATTTTCATGCCGGCTTGAGTAGGTGTGTCTCCTTGCACAATCTGAAGGAAGACCGGAATAAAGATAATCGCGCCAAACATGGCCAAACCGACGACAAAACTAATTGCGCTCGCCATTGTAAAAATCTGGTTCTTGAATAAAGACATTGGTACGAGTGGTTCTTCGGTGCGCGTTTCATGCCATACAAAGGTTGCAAGCAAGATGAATGAGGCAGCGATCATCGCTAAAATTGTTGACGAGCCCCAGGCGTAGCGCGTTCCACCCCACTCAACGAGCAGCAAGAGTGTGCTGACACCCGTGACCATGAGTGCAGCGCCAACGTAGTCAATCTTGTGTTGCACTCGCTCGGTTGGAACATTGAAAACTGCCGCGATAACAAAGAAAGCGATGATTCCTAGAGGAATGTTGATATAGAAAATCCAACGCCAGCTGAGTGATTCAACGAAGAATCCACCAAGGAGTGGTCCTGCCACACTTGCGAATGCGAATGTTGCCGTGAACAAGCCCGTGTAGCGACCGCGCTCACGCGGTGGAATGACGTCGGCGATGCTTGCCATTGCCAGCACCATGATGCCGCCACCACCAAGACCCTGAAGGCCTCGAGAAATGATGAGCCATTCCATCGTTTGAGACGCGCCGGCTAGGAAGGATGCGCCCAAGAACGTCACGATGGCGATCTGCAACATGATTTTGCGGCCGTACAGGTCAGAAATCTTGCCCCAGATAGGCGTTGAAGCAGTTGAAGCCAAGAGGTAAGCGGTGACAACCCAAGCAAGGGAACTCAAGCCATTGAGGTCACTGACGATGCGAGGTAAAGCAACCGAGACGATCGTTTGATCAAGTGCTGCCAAGAACATGGTCAGCATCAAGGCGATCATGATCCAGCGAAGTCGGGCGCCGGTGATGCGTTCTTCGGCTGGTGCCCCTTCAGCAATAAGTGCGGCCTCAGGATCTGGAGTTAACCCTGGATTTTGATCCTGTTCGGTCCGGTTCACGCTTGCTCCGCTTCGATATCAGCTTCATTAATCGTGCGATCAAAGTCCGTGACGAATCTGGAAAGCAACGCGCTGAATAGCTCGCGATCAGCTTCAGACCAGCCATCAGTCACTTTTTCTATTTGGGTGATGCGTTCATTCATTCGGGCATGAAGCCGGGCCCGGCCGGTGTCGGTGATTTGGATCCACTGCACACGGCGATCGTGATCGTCCGTGGTTTTTGCGACGAATCCGCCATCCAGCATGGAGTTGATGTGTCGACTCACCGTTGACGGATCTAGCTGTAGGAAGTGGGAGAGATCGGCGGAGCGCATGGGGCCTTGGAGAGCCAGTTTGCTCAACATCGCACTCACGGTGGCTTGCTCGTGCTGGCCTGGGCCAACGCGCTTGGCGGTCATCAGGAGTTGGATCACTCCCACGGCAACTTGGGTGTTGGCGGACTCGCCAGCAGCCTCAGCGAGTAAGGCACGAGCCCGCTCGAGCTGGGAGGTAGTTGGTTGCAACATGCAACTATCTTAGACGAGGTCCATTCGACCGCGAAACGCGGGGGATCAAACGGAAAAAATATAGGCGGTGTTCGATGAACTCCATGACTTCTGCGGCAGCCTGCGAACCCATGCTGCAAGCCAAGGCGCTCAGGCCTGAACTGACGTAGTGGAGCGGGTGACCGGGATCGAACCGGCATGACCAGCTTGGAAGGCTGGGGCTCTACCATTGAGCTACACCCGCAGTGTTGGGTAGACCAACGCAGCAGAGTGTAACGGTGTGCGA
>JBIIAA010000068.1:0-10876 GCA_044240165.1 Candidatus Nanopelagicales bacterium | reverse complement strand
GTGCTAACCGATACGGGCCAAAAACTCTTGGTGAGTGCTGCTCCAGCCCACGTTGAGAGTGTCCGACGTCACCTTGTGGACATACTCACGCCTGAAGAGTTCGAAAGCTTAGGAAAAGCATGCACGAAAGTGAGTAATCATCTGAAATCGCTCACCGTGAATAACTAGACTCACGCCGTGACCAATTTCGGAACATCCTTTACTGCCGTTGTCCGCACCAATCCTGAGATCCATGCATCCGGTGCACTGATCCTGGCGGTTACCGCCCTCGGCGGTGTTGTAGCTGGCATCGACGTTGTCGACTCCGGTCACGAAGAGCTCACTCTTGAACTTACCTGCTTCCTGTCTGGCGATGACGTAGACCTTCGCCTCGAAGAGGCTCTCAACGCAATTGACGGTTGCTCAGTCGAAGTCGTTATGGATTCGGTCATGTTGATCCACATCGGTGGCAAGCTTGAGATTCAAGCCACCGTGCCGATGGATAACCGCATCGAACTTGCCCGCGCCTACACCCCTGGGGTTGCCCGAGTGTGTTTGGCAATTGCCGCAGATCCCTCCCTGGCCCGCGAATTCACAATCAAGCGCAACACCGTGGCCGTTGTCACTGACGGTTCAGCAGTACTAGGTCTTGGAGATCTGGGTCCCGAAGCTTCAATGCCAGTGATGGAGGGCAAGGCTGCTCTCTTTAAGCGCTTTGCGGACATTGACGCTTGGCCAATCGCTCTTGACACAAATGATGTTGATGAAATTGTGCGCACGGTGCAACTCATCGCTCCAGGTTTTGGCGGAATTAACCTCGAAGACATCTCAGCGCCGCGCTGTTTTGAAATCGAACGTCGACTTCGTGAATCTTTGACCATTCCTGTCATGCATGACGATCAGCATGGCACTGCAGTTGTTGTGCTGGCGGCGCTGAAGAACGCTGCTCGATACGTCAAGAAAGACTTTGCAAGCCTGCGAATCGTCATGGTCGGTGCTGGCGCAGCCGGAGCCGCCGTAACAACTCTGCTGATGAAAGCTGGAGTCAAAGATGTTGTGGTCTTTGATTCCAAGGGCCCGCTACATGCAGGACGCACCTTTGATGATCCTGATAAGGCTGCTTTGGCCTCGCGAACAAACCCTCGTGGAGTTTCTGGCACGTTGCCCGAAGCCATGGTTGATGCGGATGTCTTCATTGGGGTTTCCCAGCCGAACTTGATCACTGCTGAAGATGTGTCACGCATGGCCAAGGATTCGATCGTCTTCGCCTTATCCAACCCCACCCCTGAGATCGATCCAGTCGAAGCGCATAAGTATGCGGCGGTAGTGGCCACTGGCCGCAGCGACTATCCCAACCAGATTAATAACGTGCTCGCATTCCCAGGAATCTTCCGAGGCATGCTCGATTGCGGAGCCCACATCATTACCGACGAAGTGCTCGTCGCTGCCGCAAATGCAATTGCAGACGTGGTGACTGATGATCGCTTAAGCTCTGCTTACATTATTCCAAGCGTCTTTGATGATGGTGTCACTCCGGCAGTTGCCGCTGCTGTTGCCGCTGCTGCCAGCAAGTAACAGCTATTTCGTCGAAAGCAACGGCGAATTGTTTGATGCTGGTCTAGTCAATCCTTGGTATTGAAGCACTACTTAAACCGACCAACCTGGTTACAGAATTGGCCACCACCCCGATCGAATTTCGATTAACCGGGTTGCTTCGCTATTTCTTAAGCTCGATTAAAATTCCATATGCAAGGATGCGTAGGTGACTGGGGTATTCGCTGACGCACTTATCAGTGTGTATTTTCTGCTCGCCGTTTGGGCTGGCGTACATATGCTCATCAATAAACCTGTCACTCGCATCTTTTCAGTAGTGGCTGGCCTAGCAATCGTGATGCAGTTGATTTTTCTCATCGGCGGATTCATCCAGATGAGTGAGACTTCACAAGAATTTTCGCGTCCCGAATTCGTCGGTTATCTGGTTGGAAGTTTGGCCATTCCACCCGCAGCCATGTGGTGGACGCGTAATGACAAGCAACGCACAGGGGCCGGCGTCCTTTGCTTAGTGTTCTTAGTTATGCCCGTGCTCATTATTCGTATTCAACAAGTGTGGGATGGCTCTTATGCCTAACCCAGCAGCCACCAACCTCGGCTTTGGTCGCATTCTTATCGTTGTTTATGCACTCTTCGCGATCGCTGCCACATCACGGTCGATCGTTCAAATCGCCACCGTGTTCTCACAGGCGCCGTTTGCGTACACACTCTCAGCGGTTGCTGCGCTGATCTATATCGTGGCCACAATCTTCTTGGCCCGTGCAGATCGAACGAGTCAGCGATTAGCAACCATTGCAATCTCAATTGAACTCGTTGGTGTCATTGGCGTTGGAGTATTGAGCCTGATTGATCCTGAACTATTCCCGAAGGCAACCGTGTGGAGCGGCTTTGGCAGCGGCTACGGATTCATCCCGCTGGTCTTGCCGATCGTTGGACTTTGGTGGCTGCGAAAAACACGCATCACTGACTAGCGCAGGTTGCAGATGAAAAGTGGACGAGTTGGCCTGTAAGCCGGGTTCTGTCTCGGTAAACCGAGGGCGATCATCCATCTGCGATCACTGTTACCAGTGACCTGGTGCGGCCTACCTGCAGACATAGAGCGAGCAACTCGTCTGCACAGATCGCAAGCGATCCTCTTGGCCTTGCTCCAGGTGGGGTTTACCTAGCCGCGATAGTTACCTACCGCGCTGGTGGTCTCTTACACCACCGTTTCACCCTTACCTCGATTGCTCGAGGCGGTCTAATTTCTGTGGCACTGTCCCGCGGGTCACCCCGGGTGGGCGTTACCCACCACCTTGCTCTGAGGAGCCCGGACTTTCCTCGACATTTTCATGCCGCGATCACCCAGCCAACTCGTCCAGCACAAGGCTAGGGCGACATTTGCCAAAGGTCCAATGCAAGAATGGCAGGCGTGCCCATCGCCAAGGTCAAGCAGGGTTTTGCGCCCAGAATTTGTGAAACATGCGGACGAGATTTTGAGTGGCGAAAGAAATGGGCTCGCGACTGGGACCAGGTGAAATATTGTTCACAGAAATGCAAAAAAGGATGATCACCGTCGTCGTCCCATACGACCAACTCAGCCGCACTCACGGCGCCATGTCCAAGGCGCAACCCGAGTCTCATCAAATCCTGATGATCGAAAGCCAGAACTTTCTCAATTCGCGCACTTGGCACAGACAAAGACTCTTCCTCCTGTTGTCCGCTGCTGAGCACTTTGCGATCGAACTTGAAGCCGAAGGTTTTTTGGTCCACCGCATGCAGTCACCATCTGTACGAGCAGGCATTACCGAGTTTCGCCGGTTGCAGCCAGATGCATCACTCGTCGCGACGCAGCCTCGCTCTCGTTCACTTCAGGTCGTCTTTGAAGAACTTGAAATCGAGTTGGATGTTGATGATTCCTTTTTGACGACCCGTGAGCAGTTTTCCGGCTGGGCCGGCGCCCGAAAATCACTCACCCAGGAGCATTTCTATCGCTGGCAACGCAACCGTCTGGGTTACCTCATGCAGGGCACCGCGCCAATCGGAGATGTGTGGAACTTGGATAGCGAGAACCGGTTGCCCCCACCGAAGTCTGGGTACGCATGGCCCACCCCGCCCACCTTTGAACCTGACGACATCGATTGCTCTGTCATGGACCGATTGAGCAACAGCGAATATTCACTTTGGGGATCACCTGCTGACGAAACCTGGGCAACAACTCGAGCCGGAGCATTGCAGCAACTCCGTTGGTTCCTCACCCACTCACTTGCCGGCTTCGGTCCATATGAAGACGCGATGCCCAAAGAAACCTGGTCGGCGCATCACTCAATGCTGTCCCCCTACCTCAACTTGGGTCTCATCAATCCGCAAGAAGTCTGTGACGCGGCAATCGCGCGATTTGATCAGGGCGATATCCCACTTGCCTCAATCGAAGGCTTCATTCGGCAGATCATTGGCTGGCGCGAATACATCAACGGCGTGTACTGGCTATTTCCTGCCCAATATGAGCAAAGCAACTCTCTGGCCGCGCATCGGCCTTTGCTTCCGCTCTTCGAAGATCCCGCTGCCACGAAGATGGCTTGTATGAAATCCACAATTTCTGATATCAAACAACGCGGCTGGGTGCACCACATTCCGCGACTGATGTTGCTCAGTAATTTGGCACTTCTCAGTGGCGTTGATCCCCAAGAATTTCTTGGATGGATGCGAAGAGTGTTCATTGACGCAGCTGACTGGGTGATGGTTCCTAACGTCATAGGGATGGGATTACATGCCGATGACGGAGTAATGATGACCAAGCCATACATCGCGGGTGGGGCCTACATCAAGCGCATGGGTCAGTTCTGTAACGACTGTGAATACAAACCCGCACTTCGAGTCGGTGATCAAGCTTGTCCGTTCACCACGCTCTACTGGGATTTTCTGGACCGGAATCAATCCGTCTTTGCAGGCAACCATCGGATGGTCCAGCAATTCGCCGGGCTTCGAAAGCTCAATAATCTGGATGAAGTCACGGCACGTGCGCAAGAGGTATTGAGCGGACTTTCGCAAGGAACCGTGTAACTACTTTCAAACAGAGGTGCAGGCCAGAGCCCAGAGTTCATCTGGAACCTGGGTGTCTTGCGGCTTCTCGCCATTGTTCGCCACAGAGCCACAGACGCCTTCAGGCGCCTTCAGCACCCAGTTCACACCTATGCGCTGAAATAGGTAGCTTTCATTGGTTGCGGCACCCTGAGTGTCCTCAACAGCTGCCTTTGCATAGGCCCAGTCACCAGAGCACTTCAATGACTCAAGGGAAGTGATGTGCAGTTCTGATTCATGTAAGAACATGTCGATTGTGGCTTCGATCGCGGGCTGATCACAGGCAGTTGAAATTTGTTGATCGGCGGATCCCGACTGACAAGCAGCAAGGAACACCAACGGAGCACACCACGCAAAGACCTTGATCATCATGCAACCACGATCTCACACCCCCATGCTCTACCGTCGGTTCACCATGTTGATTCTGTTGCCACCAAGCGAAGGCAAGTCCGCTCCCCTATCCGGCGACACCAATCAGCAGTTGTCTTTTCCTGAACTGGATTCAACTCGTTCACAGGTCCGAAAAGCCTTAATCAAGATGTGTAAGGGCGATCCGCAGATGGCTGCCAAGAATTTGGGGTTGGGAGTTACTCAACTCGAAGAAGTTACCGCCAATGCGCATCTAGCCCGTGCCACCTGTGGCCCAGCAATTGATGTCTACACGGGAGTGCTTTATGAGGCACTTGACGCAGCCTCGCTCAAGGCTAAAGACCGAAACAAACTCAACGATTCTGTCGCGATTTCATCAGCCCTCTTTGGACTCGTTCGACCCCTTGATGCGATCCCGACTTATCGCCTGAGTGGCAATTCAATTCTCGCTGATTCACCCCGCTTGCCACAGGTCTGGCGTATAGAAGTGTCCGCAGTCATCGCCGACTCAACTGGGCCAATCATCGATCTTCGCTCGCAGACGTACGTTGCGTTGGGACCAATTCCAGTTCAATGCGATGAACGAGCACTAGTGATTCGTGTCTTGTTTGAAAAGAATGGCAAGCGCAGCGTGGTGAGTCACTTCAATAAGGCCACAAAGGGCGAACTCGTGCGTGCACTGATTCTGAGCGGCCCAATTCCTAAGAGCACCGATCAGTTTCTCAAACGGCTTTCAGAGATTGGCTACGAGTGGGAACTCGATGAAAGCAAGGCTGGGCCTGGCCGCCTTGATGTGATTACCCGCTAAACAAACGGAAAAGTATCAATTCCGCGCAAATGACTGGCTTCAGAAAAACTCATAAGTGAGTTGTTGCCATCGGCAAACCACATCATTGACGAGATTGAGCCGGGGCGAAGCTCCATGCGATACACGCTCTCAAGGGGTGCATCGACAGCAATGCCTGCCATGAGTTTGATCGGGGTGACATGCGAAACGATCACGATGCGCTTGCCGTGATACTTCTTTAGCAATTCAAGACGCCCGCGGTTCACACGGTCGCGAACCATGGAGAAAGATTCACCACCGGGTGGAGCAACCTCAACTGAATCCAGCCAGCGTTGCATCTCATCTGGCCATTGAGCTTGCACTTCAGAAAAGGTGTAACCATCCCAGTCACCAAAAGAGCATTCAGCAAACTCTTCCATCACAATGACTTCAGCTTCGCAAAGTTCCGCGATGAATGCAGCAGTCTGGCGAGTGCGAAGCAACGGTGACGTCACGATCAGATCAATGTCACCACGCTCTAAGAGATCACGGGCAGCGGCCTGGGCTTGGGCTATTCCGATCTCGGCTAAGCCAATATCTTGACCGCCAAGCCCGCTGAAGCGTTTTTCCAAACTGAACGGGGTCGCCCCGTGCCGCACCATCACGGTGATCGTTGGTGGGCCAATCTCATCCCAACCGACCATGCGATTTGGGGCCTTTTCAGCGAGAACACTTTGTGCAAATACTTCTTCGACAGATGCCAACACGTCGCTGGCATCATCAAAGAGCGTGGCTGCTTCAAAGGCTCGAGCGATGGGTTCCTTCGCCCCAATTGCTGCGGCATCCAGCGCTTCATTAGCCAGCGCGTCAGCTGCAGCATTCTGTAAACGCGGCACCCACGTGTAGGTCACTTGGCCTGCGGGAAACACTGCTCGCACTTTCAAAGCGAGTGCTTGCATGTCGGGATGCTTAATCTTCCAGCGTCCGCTCATCTGCTCAACTACAAGTTTGGAATCAAGGCGAACTTCAACCATCGCTGAAGGATCAAGGCTTTTTGCATGAACCAGCCCGGCCAGAGCACCGCGATATTCGGCAACATTGTTCGTGGCGATACCAATGTATTCAGCAAGTTCTGCGATTAACGCACCAGTTAGAGCGTCACGAACTACTGATCCATAAGCAGCAGGGCCCGGGTTTCCCCGTGACCCACCATCAGCCTCAACAATGAACTGCCGACTCATTACAGACCGGACTCCGCATTACGAACCAAGATCCGGCGACAATCCTCGCAACGAACAACTTCATCTTCGGGAGTTGCGCGAAGTTGCTCGATTTCGTTGGGTGGCAATTGCAAACGACAGCCTTGGCATTGACCGCGATGCAGGTGGGCTGCGCCTACTCCCCCGCCGTCAATGCGGATTCGTTCATATAGCGCAATCAAGTCAGCAGGAATGCGAGCTGAGAGTTCTTTGCGATCAACAATTGTGTTCTGACGCTCCGCATCAATTTCCGCAACCAATTCGTCAACCTCCGCCTGCAAGATTGCACCTTCTGCTGTGGCCTTTGCATAGCGATCAGCGAACTCGCGCACGGCGGCGTTCGCGCCTTCGACGCGATCCATGATTTCAAGTTCAACGTCTTCAAGCTCGCTTTGCCGGCGCGCGAGCGACTGCAATTCGTGCTGCAAGTTCAACAGTTGCTTTGGGTCACTGATCTGCCCTGAATCAAGGAGCACCTGATCCTTTGTGGAGCGTTCACGAACTTGCTCAACATCGGAGTCCGCGCGCGCCTGATCGCGTTCCAGATCTGCGGCAATAACTCCTGCTGCTACATGCTCGTCGTGAATTCGCTGAATGCGAACCTTCAACTCAGCTAAGGCAACTTTTTGGGGAAGAGTCTTGTCACGATGATCAAGCTGAGCCGCTTTGGTATCGAGTTTTTGCAAGTCGAGCAGCAGTTGCTGTGCGGCAGCATCAGCCTTCATTAATTACTCCTAGGTTGATACTCGGACGGTGTGCCGTCCAGGGGTCAGTCGGTGTTGTCGAGCAGTGCGCTGTGATCGTCTGACCCGTTTCGGCAAGATCCGATACAAGAAATTCTGCTGCTTGAATGAGCCAAGGGTATTCGCTTGCCCAATGAGCCACGTCAATGAGTGCGCAACCGCCATCTGCAAGGTGGTCTTGAGCGCGATGATGGCGCAGGTCTGACGTTAAGAACACGTCAGCAACGCTGGCAGCAAGACCCAAGAGCGAGTCTCCAGCTCCTCCACACACCGCGACAGTGCTCACAAGTTGCATTGGGTCACCGGCAAGCCTGACCCCGTGGGCTGTTGCAGGTAAGACCGTGGCAACGAGCTCTGCGAACTGTTCAAGGGTGACGGGCTCGAGGAGATCGCCAATGCGGCCGGTTCCGGTGCCAGCAAGGAGTGGATCCCCGCTCAACGGATCAAGCGGTCGCAAATCTCGTAGACCAAGAACTCGTGCCAATGCATCGGAAACACCAGGGTTAGCGTGATCGGCGTTGGTATGAGCGCTAGCCAGAGCAATGTCGTTACGAATCAAGTTATGCACGACTTTGCCTTTGGCATCCGTTGCACCAACACCATGAACTCCACGCAGCAAAAGCGGATGGTGTGTGACGACCAGATCGAATCCGCCCAGGATCGCTTCGTCGACGACCACCTGCACGGGGTCAACGGCGAACAGCACTCGCTCAACTGGGGCGCTCGGATCGCCACAGATCAGACCGACGGCATCCCAGTCAGCGGCCAGCCCCACGGGGTATCTGCGCTCTAGGGTTGCGAGCACCTGAGCAACGGTTACGGACATGGTTCAAGGCTACCCGTCACCGGGTGTGTGAGCGCCAGTCGAAGGGCACTACTGTTAGGTGCTCCATTTGGGGCGCATAGCTCAGTTGGCTAGAGCGCCGCCCTTACAAGGCGGATGTCGGGGGTTCGAGTCCCTCTGCGCCCACCATTTAGGCCCGAAGTCTTGCTAGAACTGCAATGCCTCGAGATACCGACCCGGATCGCGCTCAACCCCAGGTCCATGAATGAGTGACCACCGCACAATTCGCGCCTGATCCAAGATAAACGTGCCTCGGGTCGCAAAACCTTTATCTTCAAGGAACACATCAAAGGCTTGAGCAACTTCACCGTGCGGCCAGAAATCACTGAGCAGCATGAACGTGAGATTTTCAGCTTCAGCAAATGTCTGTAAGGAATACGGGCTATCGCAAGAGATGGCAACGATTGTTGCGCCTTCTTTCGCGAACTCTGCCTTCATAGCTTCCAGCGCCCGAAGTTCAGAGCGACAGACTCCGGTGAAAGCGAATGGGAAAAACACCAAGACCACTGGTCCAGTTGCACACAGTTCACTGAGTTTGACCGTGGAGCCATCGGCGGCTGGCAGCGTGAAATCAGGTGCAACCTGCCCCACACTCACTCCCATGGAATGAACCGGAACTGCATCCATCGAAATTATTTAACGCTTCGCGCGTGGAGCAACAAGGCGTGTGCCCTGCCAGTTTGAACCGGCGCTGATGGTGCTGGTCTGCTGCAAGCCAGCGGTTGGCGCGGCATCAGCAATGTCTTCGGGCTCAATGTGTCCGTCGCGCCCAGGCTTTGGCGTCAACAACCAGATAACCCCGTGGTCTGTTAGCGGATGGATCGCGTCCATCAGGCCATCGACCAGGTCGCCGTCTTCGTCTCGCCACCACATCAGAACAACGTCTACAACGTCATCGAAGTCTTCATCAACGAGTTCATCGTCAATGATCGCTTCAATGCCAGCGCGCAGCGCTAGGTCGACATCATCGTCAAACCCAATCTCCTGCACCGTCATTCCTGCTTCAATCCCAAGACGAGTGGCACGCTGACGTGCCACGTCTTGATCCGCTGCGGCGGTCAACAGACTCTCCATTCATTAGGCCTAGGGGACCAAAAATCCACTAGTGCGACGCTAGTCCACCGGACGCAGGGCCGATTGGCAAGTGGCAGGGCCGTAAAGACTCCGAAAAGTCCCCCAACTTTGGTGCCGAGGCCCCCTATGCGCAAGGATGTAACCAGTTACACCACCGTCACTCGGCTACCCGGCGATCCCGGAATCCGACTAAGCGAAGGGTCTAAACAATGACACCCGCAAGTGACCGAGACGCACTGCTCGCCGGCGGCATGCCGACTCAGTTCGTCGACGTTGATCCAGATGAAACTGCCGAATGGATTGACTCATTCGACAACCTGGCCATCAATGGTGGAAACAACCGTGCCCGCTTCATCATGTTGTCGCTGTTGCGGCGCGCAACCGAACGCAATGTTGGCGTTCCAAGCCTGCGAAGCACCGACTACATCAACACCATCGCTCCTGAAAAAGAACCCGTCTTTCCTGGCGATGAAGCGATTGAACATCGCATCCGTCAGATCATTCGCTGGAACGCTGCGATCATGGTGCATCGCGCCCAACGCCCAGGTGTCGGCGTCGGCGGACACATCTCAAGTTACGCATCCAGTGCCACTTTGTATGAAGTTGGCTTCAACCATTTCTTCCGCGGTCAAGATCATGTTGGCGGCGGCGATCAAATCTTTTTCCAAGGTCATGCTTCTCCCGGCATTTATGCCCGCGCCTTCTTAGAAGGTCGCCTTACCGAAAAGCAGCTCGATGGGTTCCGTCAGGAAACTTCAGGTCAAGGCTTGCCTTCCTATCCACATCCGCGGTTACTGCCTGAGTTCTGGCAGTTCCCAACAGTGTCGATGGGCATCGGACCACTCAACGCGATTTATCAAGCCCGATTCAATAAGTACATCAGCAACCGTGGCATCAAAGACACCGCAGACCAAAAGGTGTGGGCCTTCTTAGGCGACGGTGAAATGGACGAAGTCGATGCCGTTGGCGCATTGACCTTGGCCGCACGCGAAGAACTCGACAACCTGGTATTCGTGGTGAACTGCAATCTGCAACGCCTTGACGGTCCCGTGCGTGGCAACGGAAAGATCATTCAAGAACTTGAATCACTGTTCCGTGGCGCAGGCTGGAATGTCATCAAGGTGGTGTGGGGCCGCCAATGGGATGACCTTCTTGCCGCTGACCGCAATGGCGCGCTGGTAAACCTCATGAATAAAACCTTTGACGGTGACTTCCAAACCTTCAAGGCTGA
>JBIIAA010000010.1:0-32260 GCA_044240165.1 Candidatus Nanopelagicales bacterium | reverse complement strand
GGATTTGAAGTTGAGTCTTGGCGCACCATCGTTGAGCAAAGTGCAGATGGCAGCGTGGCTTCAGAGGCAACCGTCAAGGTGCACGCCAACGGCGAACGAGTCATCTCGACATCCGAGGGCAACGGGCCAGTCAACGCTCTAGACAACGCTTTGCGCGCAGCCTTGGGTCAGATTTACCCAGAGCTCGCAGAACTGACCTTGACTGATTACAAGGTCCGGATTCTGGACGGTGGCAGTGGCACCGGAGCAGTGACTCGGGTGCTGATTGACACCACCGATGGCGAAGCTGACTGGACCACGGTGGGAGTTCACGAGAACGTCATCGCAGCATCCTGGAAAGCGCTAGATGACGCGGTTCGGTTCGGGCTGCTGCGTGCAGGCCGGATTATTGCCGCTGAGTAATGCGGTGGGTTGTTATCGGTAGACTGTCGACGTGAAAATTTGTCGCGTTTCGGTCAATGATGAGCTTTTCTTCGGCGTTCTTGAGGGTTTAGATGCCAATGGAGAGCCGGGTGACGAGACTGTCATTGCCATCCTTGAGGGGCATCCCTTCAATGGCATCAACCCAGACGGACGATTCGTGCGCTACCAGGACGTGCGCCTTGTTGCACCTGTGCTCCCAAGCAAGATCGTGGCGATCGGCAAGAATTTCGCCGCCCATGCCGCCGAGACGAATTTGGGCGATGTGCCCTCAGAACCGCTGATGTTTCTGAAGCCGAGCACATCTGTGGTCGGTCCTGGCGAGCCCATTATTTTGCCTTGGCAATCCGAACTAGTTGAGCACGAGTCTGAACTAGCGATCGTGATTGGTCGCGTTTGCGCCGAGGTTCCTAAGGAACGAGCACACGAAGTTATTTTCGGATTCACCTGCGCTAACGACCTCACAGCTCGAGACCTTCAGCATTCGGATGGTCAATGGACTCGGTCAAAGAGTTTCGACACTTTTTGCCCACTTGGTCCCTGGATCGAAACAGAACTTGATTGGGAAGACGTTTCAATCCAATGCCGGGTGAACGATGAGCTTAAGCAAGACGGAACTTCGACCGACATGGTTTTCGATGTGGCAGCAATCATCGAGGCAGTCAGTAACGTGATGACGCTACTGCCAGGGGATGTCATCTTGACTGGCTCGCCGGCAGGAACCGGACCGATTAAGGCTGGCGACAACGTGAGCGTAACCATCTCAGGAATTGGCACCTTAAAGAATCCGGTGATCGACCGTGAGTGATGTTCGAGTTCGTTTTTGCCCCTCACCGACTGGTAATCCACATGTTGGAATGGTGCGAACAGCGCTGTTTAACTGGGCCTTTGCCCGCAACCTTGGTGGCACCTTTGTTTTCCGAATTGAAGACACAGACAGTGCGCGCGACTCAGAAGAGTCCTATGACGCACTCCTTGATTCCTTGCGATGGTTAGGGCTCACCTGGGATGAAGGTCCAGAAGTCGGAGGCGAGTATGGCCCGTATCGCCAGTCGCAGCGCCTAGAGATTTATGCAGACGTCGCCGCAAAGCTGCTCGCTGGTGGTTTCGCTTATCGCTGTTACTGCACTGCAGAAGAGCTTGATGCTCAACGTGAGTTAGCGAAGAAAGAAAATCGTGCGCCCGGTTACGAAGGCACCTGTCGCGATTTAGCAGCCGATCAAGTTGTGGCCTTTGAAGCTGAAGGACGCACCAGCGTTGTTCGTTTTCGGATGCCAGATCGTGACTGCACTTGGGTTGACCTCGTTCGCGGTGAAGTGACCTTCGGTCATGAACATGTGCCAGATTTTGTGATGGTACGAGGCAATGGTGAACCGCTCTACACCCTGGTGAACCCAGTTGACGACGCGATGATGCGCATCACGCATGTGCTTCGCGGTGAAGATCTCCTCTCATCAACGCCACGACAGATTGCGCTGTATGAAGCGTTGGCTGCCATCGGTGTGAGTGATGGCACGACACCGCAATTTGGCCATTTGCCATACGTGATGGGTGAAGGAAATCGCAAGCTTTCCAAGCGCGATCCTGAGTCGTCATTGCTGATGTACCGAGAAGAAGGTTTCCTTCCAGAAGCCTTGTTGAACTACTTGGCACTGCTGGGTTGGTCGATGGGTGACGACCAAGAGTTCTTCTCACTTGAGCAGATGGCTGCCGCTTTCAAGATTGACCGCGTGAGTGCAAATCCGGCTCGCTTCGACCTCAAGAAATGCACTTCGATCAACGGTGACTGGATCCGAACCTTGTCGGTCGATGATTTGATTTCCAGGATCGTGCCCCGCCTGCAGGCTTCAAACTTCGTAAGCAATCCACCAACGCTCGAGCAGCAAGAAATCCTGAAAGCAGCAGTTCCGCTGATTCAAGAGCGCTTAGAGAATTTGAAACAAGCTGTTCCAATGCTTGGTTTCTTACTCGTAGAGCCAAGTGAATTTTCGCTCGACGAGGCTGATGCCAAAGCTGTTCTTGGCGAAGAGGCGGATGAGACCCTCAACGCTGCTGTGGCTTCTTTAAGTGCGCTGCCCGAATGGAACACGGATGCTATTCACGAGGCCTTAAAGAGCGCCCTGGTTGAAGGCCTTGGCATCAAACCGAAATTAGCCTTTGGCCCGATTCGGGTTGCCATCACCGGTCGCCGAATTTCTCCACCGCTCTTTGAGTCTATGGAGATTCTTGGTCGTGAAGTTTCACTCACCCGTTTGAGTGGGGCCCTGAGCGTTCGCTAGCACCGCACCTTTGCGTTGGGCATATACGCCAACGAGAAGTGGCGCGACCAGCATGACCACCACGCCGACCAAGATCAGTGTGAAGAGTGAAAACGTCACTCCGATCGGACCGAATTGTTCAGCTTGAGTTTGCAGGGTTCGAGGCATGTAGACCCCTGCCCACACGATGATCCCCATGTGGCCAATGCTGCTGAGGGCAGCCGCTGGCACCAACAGGGAGCGAGTGATGCTTGGCACGAGTAAGCGGATGCCATAAAACTCAGCAATAAACCAAAAGGCGAAGATTGCCAAGCCGGCGAGCAGCCCAAAGCTTAGGTCGCTATCACGCCAGATATTGCGCAGTCCGGCACTGAGCGAAAACATTGCGACCTGTAGGAGTACCCACACGAGACCGCGCCAAAGTTGATGAGGAAGTAGGGATGGAATCTGAAAAATAGAGCCGTAGGCTCTCGAAAGTTTTCTCGAAAGTGAAAAAGCCGAATAGGCGGTGATCAAGAGCGCCGTCCAGGAAATGGCGAACGTGGGTGCGGGAGAGTCGAATAGTGAACTCACCGCATCAGCCGCGGCCCCTTCTAGGCCGAATCGTTCGATGAGTTGGTCGGCGATCACACTGCCATCTGATCCAGCGAATACAGCAACGATCAGAATGAGAAGGGGCAGGAGGGCAATGAAAGCTTGGGCGGCAAGCCCGAAGGATCGGTCCAGGAGTTCAAGCTCAAAGAAGCGTCGAAAGACCGCAAAGGGGTAGGAGTGCTGGATCCATTCGAGCATGGGCTAAGCATGCCTAAGTCCGGTAGGAGACCGCTGTATTTGGGTCGGCGCAGCGCGGAGAAAGTCTCACGTATACTTCTTCCTTGTCCCGTGGGGTATGGGGTAATTGGCAGCCCAAGTGATTCTGGTTCACTTAGTCTAGGTTCGAGTCCTGGTACCCCAGCGAACGTCGAAAGTTTGGTTATTCGTCGTCATATTGGTAGGGGAGACCCAATCAATGCAGAAATAAGGCCCCGTTGTGTAGTGGCCTAGCACGCCGCCCTCTCAAGGCGGTAGCGCGGGTTCGAATCCCGTCGGGGCTACAAAGTGCGAAACCCTCTGGAGACAGAGGGTTTTTCGCTGTTCTGATGCAGTTACGCCGGTTTAGGAAAAGGCAGAATTTCCACGCCGGAGAGGGATTCAATGCGCAGAAGCTGGCAGCTCCACTCAGTTTCAAGGGGGAACGCCAAATGGGCAAACCCTGTTTATAGCGGTGTTAGCCCGCGCGGTCTCTCTGAGTGACGACGCAATGTCAGACCTGGCCCGTCTGCGCACCATGTAAAGCATCATTTGGACGTCCGGACACGAGAGAAAACACCTCGGCTCGGTTCCATCCGCAGTGGACAAGCTCCTTGCACCTACTGTGCGGGCAAGCGCGTCGCCGCGATCGAAGCTGCGGAGATTTGTGCGGCGCAGGCGTGGATGCGCATGGAGGCTATCCAGGCAATGGGATACCTTGGGCTCGCACCAGAAACAAGAAGGTGAAGAAAACACTTGGAGTATGAAAATGGCTAAAGGCTCGGTTAAGAGCATAGATTTTCTGCTTGCGAAAGCAGCTCTATTGGTGAGCGCTGTGATGGCTTTAGGAATCTCCTTGCAACCAACGTTGCAGGACTTGGCGCGAGATACAGTGCCGAGTGATCCTTATGGGGGTTTCATTCAATCGATGGAAGCAATCGATAATGGGCTTGTCAGTTTGGTCAGCTGGATACCTGCCTATCAAGTTGTTGTGCCCTTGACTTGTTTAGCTTCCATCGTGTGGTTACTTGTTGCTAAGTCGCGAGATGTTGAACGCAATAAACCTGTGCCGCCGAACTAGGCAGCGGTTCCAACAAAGCCGCCTACGCAGGCCGAGAAGTCGATATGACCGAGGACTTTCCGACGTGGGACGCGATTGTTGAAAGCGCACGTGGGGGTGGAATCTTCATGAACGACCCAATTGAATTTATTGATGGGCTTGCCGTGGGTCTGACGCACCTATTTTGGCGCACAAGTATTCAGCTGGAATTCCTCCACTCTGGATTCGGTGAATTTGGCATGAGCGAACGTGAATATTCTCGACTTAGCCAACTTCCGTACGCCCCCCCGGACAAGTTGATGCTGAGCGCACACGCAGCGTGCTCGAAGGAATAGAACACGGTCTTGGAATTCCGGACGACATCATGATGCGCGCAAACATGCACACATGTTTGCCTGTGCGACAGGCACTCCGAGCGCATCTTCCACAAGATTCCACTCAAAGCCTGCGCGAAGCGCTTGCTTCCGGGCCTACTTGGTTTAATGCAGCTCTTTCAACATTGCTCGATTCTGACCGTCCATTGCGCATCGGCGCTACTGAAATTCAAGCAGCACAATTGCTGGGGGACATGGTCGATACTTTTTATGACGGAATGGACACAAAGGCGCACAGACACGAGTTCTTCGTGACACAACTCCCCTCGCCGGGCTGGGACACCTACGCAGCCATGGTCGTCAATTATTCGGGCAACGCCATGGGGATTGAATGGTTCCCATCGCCTATGTGGCCGGAGGCAATTGAGCGCTACCGACAGAGTTCTAGCGGCATGCCAGAGAACTACTTTGACACCCTTACTCGAACGCCTTGGCGCCTTGAATACGAGGATGCTAGGCGGTGTATCAGAGATAAGCCAGGTAAAGCTTTGTGCGACATTCGCCGAGAGCGAAGCGATCCGACCGCTGAGCGAGTCTCCAGATCCAATTTATTAATATCGTTGGGGGTAGGCCTCTGAGCATGGTGTCGAAATTAAACTCGTGCACTTACCGAACGCGGGAGTGTGGACGGCAACGCTGACTGGAACACATGCGAGTCGTATTGCTCAAGAACGTCACTGCATAACTAATAGACGTCCGGTGGTCGTGCATCGGCAAACCTAGTGGGTGGGTTGAAAGCAGGGTCAAAACTGTTTCGACGGTTGGGACCCCCTTGACGAGCATTGCGGAAAAAGATTGGTGCACTATCTTCCTGCCTGAGGTTATTTCCCCACAAAAGTGCGCCCGGAGGGCCTCGAACCCCCAACCGACTGGGTTCGGCATAGAGGGCGCTGGATGTCAAAAATGTTGAATTCCCTCATGAGTTTATCTCTGTATACATCAAGTGACACGGCGTTCCACCGTTGTGCCTTGTGATCCGCCCTGCAGGCTGGTCTAATGCCCGGATGGGTAAACGATGGGTGAGGGCGGCGGCGCTCATGACCGCGGCGGCAGTATCGGTGGCAGTGGCACCGTCGATAGGGGCGGCGAAGAGCAAGCCAGCTGGTGCGCAGGTCAGCCTGCTGTACTCCCTGACCGGTGATGCGGGCTCGATGCGGCTGCTGCCCGGGTCGGGCAACCGGTACGCATTCACCCTGAAAGGCGCTGATGAGCGCACCGTGTGGTTCTCCAACCGGCCTGCTCGGCATTCGGGCACCCTGCCCACGACCGGGCTCGTGGCGCAGTGGGCGGGCTTGGGGTTCGCGGCGGACCCGCCGAATGTCGCGATCACGTTGCATGAGCCGGACGGGGCCACCGACACGATCGTGGCGGTGATGCGCAAGCCGACCATCAGCACGTCCGGAACGCTGGGGGCAACTTTGGAGGTGCTCAGCATCGAGAAGGCGCAGGCGCTGACCGGGAACCTGGCCCTCCACGGAAACGCCCACGACGCGACGATCCCGAGCAGCCTGGGGTCCGTATCGATATTCATCGACGACGTGACCGGCACCTTCATCAACGGCTGCCTCATCCAGCCCTACACGGCATGCCCAGGAATGAACCTGGGCGGGGCGGACCTAACCGGGGCGAACCTGAAGCTGTCGATGCTGTCTGGCATAACCCTGGCCGGGGCGGACCTGAGCTATGCGAACCTGATCAGCACGGACCTGACTAGGGCGAACCTGACCAGGGCGATCCTGGAGCATGCGGACCTGAGATGGGCGAACCTAACCGGGGCGAACCTGAACGGGGCGAACTTCTACGCGGCGAACCTGTCATCTGCAGTGTGGGTGGATGGCAGGCGTTGCGGCAGCGATGTCAACTGGACCGGAAAGTGCCTGCCGTGACAGGGCGGCTCCTGCGGCAAGGCTGGCCAACTGAGGTCCCTTCAGTGTTCGCGGCGTGCGTTCACCATGCGGCGACTGCCGCATCACGTTTAGCGCCCCTAGGTTCGCTTAGCGTAAGCTGCCACTTTCTTTGAGTCTCGCTTCGACCATCGCTCCACTCGAGAAATCCGCTTGGAAAGAATCCAGGATCGCTCACATTTTCCCCCAAAACCCTTAAGCGCTATGAAAAAAATGTTAGCAAACCTGACCCAATCGATTACAGCGTGAGGCTTGAACGTAATAAGCCTGCTCCGGCGAACTACTTCACGGCTCCTAATAAGGCCCTTCCTATAAATAATCATTCTCGGTATTGGATCGAAGGCCATTTAGTACACATCGGGTACACATGCGAGTCGTCTCGTGTCACTTTTACCCAACGGCCGCCAACGATGTTTCCACTGGTCAAAGGAGGTTTTCAACAACTGCCAACGGTAGCCGCTGCCCCCTGAATAGCCCTCTCAAGGCGATAGCGCGGGTTCGAATCCCGTCGGGGCTACAAAGTGCGAAACCCTATGGAGACAGAGGGTTTTTCGCTTTTCTGATGCAGTTACGCCGGCTGATTAAAATCGCTGGTTTAGGGGCAATAACTACTACGGGAAGAGCGATGCATTGCGAAGTGTCAAGAGTTTTTAGTTTGCGATTGCAGCTTCAAGTTGGTTCGCTGCGGCTAACAGGGCGGTGATCTGAGCCTTTGTTGCTTGTGCAAGCGGATCAACCGGCCCAGAGATTGAGATGGCGGCAATGACGGTTCCAGTTGCATCGCGCACTGGTGCGGACAGTGAAGCCACTCCAGGTTCACGCTGGGCAACCGAAGCCGCCCACCCTCGTGTGCGAACCTGAATCAAATCTTTCGCAGTGAAGGCAGCTTCATCGAGAGCTTCATGTTGTTCTTCTGCTTCAGTCCAGGCAGTGAGCACTTGGGCGGCAGACCCAGCCTTCATTGTGAGGAGCGCGCCAACCGGCACGGTGTCACGCAAGCCTCGTACTGGTTCTGATGCAGCAACGCATACGCGTTCGTCGCCGACTCTGCGGTAGACCTGAGCGCTGACACCCGTGGCATCTCGCAATTCGCGAGCGATAGTTGCGGCGGCGCTGACCCACGTGGCTTGCGGGGTAGACCATTCGGCAAGTTGAGGTCCAAGAATGAATTGGCCTCGATCATTTCGGGCAATGACCCGGTGATGTTCTAGGGCAACGGCTAGGCGATGCGCTGTTGGGCGGGGTAGACCACTGGCTTGTGACAGTTCCTGTAATGACAGTGGACTGCTCACAAGTGAATTAATTAAGAGAACGACTTTGTCTACGACGCCGACTCCGCTAGAGTTGTCCATACCTTGATATTGCCGTCTCACATAGTGAGATGTCAAGTATCGACATCCGAAGGAGTAAAGATGGCTAAGACACTTGCTGAGAAGGTTTGGGAAGCGCATGTGGTGCGCCGAGCAGCCGGGGAACCTGACTTGCTGTACATCGACTTGCATCTGGTGCATGAAGTAACAAGTCCACAGGCATTTGATGGACTGCGCGCCAGCGGCCGCAGCGTTCGTCGTCCAGACCTGACCTTGGCTACCGAAGATCACAACGTGCCAACAATCGACATCCTTAAGCCAATTGCTGACCCGATCTCCCGGGCGCAAGTTGATGCGCTTCGCAATAACTGCGCTGAATTTGGCGTGCCAATTTATTCGCTCGGCAATATCGAACAAGGCATCGTTCACGTTGTTGGACCGCAGTTGGGATTAACTCAGCCAGGAATGACCGTGGTCTGCGGTGACTCACACACTTCAACGCATGGCGCATTTGGTGCGCTTGCGTTTGGTATCGGCACATCTGAAGTTGAGCATGTATTGGCAACGCAGACCTTGCCACTGAAGCCTTTTAAGACCATGGCTATCAACGTTGATGGCGAATTGCCTTCAGGAGTCTCAGCCAAAGATGTCACCTTGGCTGTCATCGCCAAGATCGGCACGGGCGGCGGCCAAGGTTATGTTCTGGAATACAAGGGCTCAGCGATTCGCGGACTTTCGATGGAAGGTCGCATGACCGTCTGCAATATGTCGATTGAAGCAGGCGCTCGAGCCGGCATGATCGCCCCCGATGACACCACGTTCGAGTACCTCAAGGGCAGAGATCGTGCACCTAAGGGCGCCGATTGGGACGCAGCTGTTGCCTACTGGTCAACCTTGCCGTCAGATGCTGACGCAAAGTACGACGCTGAAATCTTTATCGATGCAGCAACCTTGAGCCCATTTGTTACTTGGGGCACCAATCCAGGTCAGGGTTTGCCGCTGTCTGGCTCTGTTCCATCACCTGCTGATGCCAAAGACGAAGTTGATCGCGTTGCAATCGAACGCGCTCTTGAATACATGGGTCTGACCGCTGGTATGCCATTGCGCGATATCAAGGTCGACATCGTGTTCGTTGGCTCGTGCACCAATGGGCGAATCGAGGATCTTCGTACCGTTGCGGAAGTTCTGAAGGGTCGCAAGGTTGATTCCAAGGTGCGCATGCTGGTTGTTCCAGGATCTGTGCGCGTAAAGAATCAAGCTGAAGAAGAAGGACTCGACGTCATCATCAAGGAGTCTGGCGCTGAATGGCGTGAAGCGGGTTGTTCGATGTGTTTGGCCATGAACCCAGACAAGTTGGCTCCGGGGGAGCGAAGCGCGTCCACCTCAAACCGAAACTTCGAGGGACGTCAAGGCCCAGGCGGACGAACCCATCTAGTTTCACCGGCAGTTGCAGCAGCAACCGCAATCACTGGCCATCTCGCTGCTCCGGCAGACCTGTAAAGGATTAGGAGTTCATTATGGAAAAGTTCGTTATGCATACCGGTACTGCTGCTCCGTTGCGTCGCAGCAACGTTGATACAGATCAGATCATTCCGGCTGAGTACCTCAAGCGAATTACGCGTCACGGCTTCGAAGACGGACTCTTTGCTGCTTGGCGCAAGGATTCTGAATTCGTGCTGAATCAGCCTGATTATCAAGGTGTTTCGATTTTGATCGCTGGTCCAGATTTTGGCACTGGCTCATCTCGCGAGCACGCAGTTTGGGCCTTGCAGGACTACGGTTTCAAGGTGGTGCTGTCTTCTCGTTTCGCGGACATCTTTCGCGGAAACTCAGGCAAGGGTGGACTTTTGACCGCCATGCTCGAGCAGTCAGACATTGAGAAATTGTGGGCTGTGGTTGAAGCCGATCCAGCCACCTTGGTCACTGTTGACCTGGATAAGCGTGAGGTTCGTGCGGGCGAAATCACCGCCGTTTTTGAGGTGGATGACTATGTGCGCTGGCGTTTAATGGAAGGCCTTGATGACATCGGAATCACTTTGAATCAGGCCGAAGAAATCACCGAATTCGAAGCAAAGCGGCCGGTTTTCTTGCCAACAACTGCATAGCTAGCGATCACTTGGTGTTACTCAAGTGACAGATGTGACTCGTGTGACTCGTCGAAGCTCGCATGTGAAGACATTGGTGGTGTGAATCACTAATGATTCCAACATGTTTTCCTCGGCGAGTCTTCACGTTTGTTGGGCAAAAGCATGGGTAAATATGCGTAGTCGACAACGGGTCGACCATCCACCCTCCGGAGGGGTTTTTCTGTGAACAAGGCTGAACTAATTGAAGTTGTTGCACTCCAGCTCGACCTGAGCAAGCGTCAGGTTTCTGAAGTTGTAGACGCATTCCTCGACGAGACCAAGAAGGCTGTCGCTAAGGGCGAGCGCGTTGCTGTCAGTGGCTTTGGCATCTTCGAGCGCGCAGAGCGCAATGCACGCTTGGGTCGTAACCCACGCACAGGCGAAGCAGTAAAGATCAAGGCAACCAAGCTTCCTAAGTTCCGCGCAGCTGCTGAGTTCAAGGCAACTGTTGCTGGCGCGAAGAAGGCTGCACCTGCCAAGAAGGCTCCAGCTAAGAAGGCTGCTGCAAAGAAGGTTGTTGCAAAGAAGGCTGCACCTGCTAAGAAGGCTGCTGCAAAGAAGGTTGTTGCTAAGAAGGCTGTAAAGAAGACCGCACGCCGCTAGTCATTACTTAATGAAGGACCTCACCGTTTTCGGTGGGGTCCTTCATGCTTTCTAGGGATTATGTTTCAGTAAGGAATGAGTAGCTGGCCCAACTCCGATGCGTTGGGCATCCCAAAGGTCAATACCGGTATCAACATCTCGACGGGCACGCACCAGTGCTGCCTGTGTCGCAGGATCTCGACTGGTGATTTCGGTGCAACCAGACTGAGCATGTCGAGCATGGGACCGGATGCCAAACAGTGGCGTGCACGTGCTAGCTACGTGGGCTAGCAACATCGTGGTGCCAAGGCCTTGAGCATCGGACACGAATGCCAATGGATGATCATTGGCTAAAGCCAGTACCTCATCCAAAGCCTGCGAAGTCAGGCAAGGAAGATCAGAAGTCAGTACGACTACTGGCCCGTGGCCGATGAGATCTAAACCTTGCTGAATATCTTCATTCAAACCCTGTGAAATCAGCAGTTTGACCCGAATTCTGGGGGTGCCCAGCGAGACAAGGTCTACATCGTCAGTAACAACAATCACCTGATCGATGAATTCAGAGCCCTTCAGTGCCGTTAAAACATCACTCAGGAAGACTCGTGAGAGCGCTTCGCGCCCATTGGGATCACTCTCTAACCTAGATTTTGCCTCGTTGTGGCCTTTGACGGGCACAATCGCTGACCACTGCATGTCTTCATCCAACCGCATCGGGGCATTAGTCTTGGGCAGTGTTCTTTCGCGGCGGTCCTGGAGTCCAAGAATGAGCCGCGTCGCCACGATGGGCGCGGGCTCCTGGGGCAGTGTCTTTTCGATGGTTATGGCAGACGCCGGTAGCGAGGTAGTTATCTGGTCGCGCGATGGAGAAGTGGCAGCTGAAATCAATTCGAGCCACACAAATAGCAGGTATCACGCAGAGCTGGATCTTCCGTCTTCAATTCGGGCTACTACCGATGCCCAGCAGGCACTGGTGGGCGCCGACATCGTCGTCATGGCCCTCCCAGCCCAAGAGTTGCGCACAAACCTCGCACAGTGGCGTCAGTTCATCCCTTCGGGCGCGATCCTGGTCAGTCTGATCAAGGGTGTTGAACTTGGCACCATGCTTCGCATGAGTGAAGTGATCGCTTCGGAAACAGGCGCAGTGCCGGAGCGCATAGTCGTGGTTTCAGGCCCCAACCTTGCCAGTGAAATAGCCCAGCGTCAGCCGTCGGCAACGACTGTTGCATGTGTTGATGAAGCCAGTGCGCAGCGACTTCAAGATGCCTGCACCACCGATTATTTCCGGCCGTACTGGACAACCGATGTCGTCGGGACCGAAATCGGTGGAGCGATGAAGAATGTGATCGCAGTGGCTAATGGAATGGCTGTCGGAATGGGGCTCGGCGAGAATTCGCAGGCCTCGCTGATGACTCGTGGTTTGGCGGAAATTGCCCGACTTGGCGTTGTGCTCGGTGCTGACCCGCTGACATTCCAGGGCCTGGCTGGTGTGGGCGATCTAGTGGCCACCTGTCAGTCACCGCTTTCCCGTAATCGCTCCTTTGGCGAAAGCCTGGGCAAGGGCAACAGCGTCGCGCAAACCATTGCAGAAATGAAGCAAACGTGTGAGGCCTACAAGAGTTGTGAACCAATCCTTGAACTTGCGAAAACCCATGGCGTGGAAATGCCAATTACTGAGCAAGTGGTCAACGTGCTCCACCACGGTGCGTCAGTGAAAACCATGGCTGCCGCATTTATGGCTCGAGACACTAAGCATGAGCAAGAAAGCGCATCTGCTGGATCAACGCAGTGACCAAGATTCGCGTGGCAGTGCTGTTCGGCGGACGAAGTAGTGAACACAGCGTTTCTTGCGTCAGCGCCAGTGGCGTCATGCGAGCTTTGGATCCAGAAAAATATGACGTCCTGGCACTGGGTATTTCACAGCGTGGCCGCTGGTTACGAATGGATTCCCATGCGGCTTTCTCCATGGCTTCTGGCGAACTTCCATGTGTGCCCGACGATGGCACGGGGGCAGCACTCAGTCCCGATCCAGTAGTTCTGGCGAGCGAACTCGGCGCGGTCGATGTCGTGTTTCCTGTGCTTCACGGACCATGGGGTGAAGACGGCACCGTTCAGGGTCTGCTCGAACTCGCTGGTATTCCGTATGTCGGTTCTGGCGTATTAGCTTCAGCTGCGGGCATGGACAAGGTCACGATGAAGGTGCTACTCGCACATGCTGGACTTAATGTGGGCCAGTTCCTAAGCATCACTGATCGTCAATGGCGAAGTGAAAAAGACGAGTGCATAAAAGCGGTTCACAATCTTGGCTTCCCCGTTTTTGTGAAGCCTGCTCGAGCAGGTTCGTCTCGCGGCATTTGTAAAGTTAAAAGCGGAGCGGACCTTGTTGCCGCTATTGAAGAAGCCCGCGAGCATGATCCACGAGTGATCGTAGAAGCAAGTGTTGAACCATCTCGCGAACTTGAGTGCGGAGTCTTATCGGGCGAGTTCGGCACACTGAATGCCAGTCGCATCGCGGAAATCATCGTGGGCGGCCAACATGAATTTTATGATTTCGAAGCTAAATACTTGGAAGATTCGGCCGAGCTTGTCGTGCCTGCTGATTTACCGATTGGCGTTGAACTTGAGCTGCAGTCGTTAGCGATTCGTGCGTTCGAGGCTTTGGGTTGTGAAGGTCTAGCGCGAGTGGATTTCTTCTTAGATGTTGCGGGAAACATCATCGTGAATGAAGTCAACACAATGCCAGGATTCACTCCAATCTCGATGTACCCACGTATGTGGCAGGCAAGCGGTATCGAATATGGCGAACTGATTGACACACTGATTAATGACGCGCTTCGTCGCGGCACCGGGCTTCGGTAAACATGTCCGACCCAGGAACCCTTGCAGACATAGGTGAATTTGGCCTTATTGATCGCATCACCGAAGGCCTCCCGGTTCACCCACTGGTCATTATTGGACCAGGTGATGATGCGGCGATCGTCAAGACCGAGAGCGGAAGCGTCGTTATTTCAACAGATGTCATGGTTGAAGGACGTCACTTTCGCAAAGATTGGTCAACGCCAATTGACATTGGTCGAAAAGCTGCTGCTGCAAGCTTGGCCGACGTCGCCGCCATGGGCGCCGTGCCCACAGGTGTAGTTGTTGCATTCGCTGCGCCCGCTGATTTACCTACAGCCTGGGCAGTGTCGTGCACAGCTGGTTTACGCGCGGAAATTGAGGGAGCAGGCGCTGCCCTTATAGGCGGCGATGTCACAAGTGCCGATGCAATCATGATCACTGTTACGGCCATTGGTGATTTGCAGGGTCGCAGCCCGGTGTTACGAAGTGGGGCTAAGGCCGGTGACACCATTGCGATTGCAGGCCGCATTGGCTGGGCTGCAGCAGGGCTAGCCGTACTGTCTCGCGGATTTAGGTCACCCAAGAAATTAGTCGATGCGCATCGTTGCCCTGCGCCGCCATATCAAGCAGGTCCAGAAGCCGCTAAAGGTGGCGCAACAGCGATGATCGATGTCAGTGATGGCTTGATTGCTGATGCTCGACATATTGCAACTGCTTCACAGGTGGTGCTAGCTATTGATTCTTCGCTCATTGATGTGCCTGATGAGATTGCTGCCGCCGCTAGTGCCTACAACCTTGATCCACGTGAATGGCTGCTCACCGGCGGGGATGACCACGCGCTTCTTGCCACCATCAAGAAAGGCAAACGAGTACCCCAGGGTTTTGTAGCCATCGGGGTGGTTGAGCCTGCTGGCGATAAGGGCGCTGGTGTCAGCGTTGATGGACACTTCGTCACTATCCCCGGTGGCCATCTCCATTTTGGGGCCTAAAACAAATCAGCCCAGGTCAAAGACCTGAGCTGATAAGACTTGTGATGGTGCGATTAGCCGCGAACGACCTTGCCTGCTTTGAGGCATGATGTGCACACGTTTTGACGCTTTGGGGTCTTTCCCACAAGCGTGCGAACACGCTGAATATTTGGATTCCAGCGACGCTTGGTGCGTCGATGTGAGTGGGAAATCGAATGCCCGAAGCCTGGGCCCTTGCCGCAGACGTCGCAGTTGGCAGCCACGGTGCACTCCTTCTAGGTATTGCTTAGCCGAGGTCGCGTCGCAGCGAATTACTCGTCCAAGCCTGGTGTTGGATGCTGCTAGTCGAACTCGCAACCGGCTTAGGCTACCGGAAGGCAGGCGGTCAACCCAAATCAGGGCAGATAGGGAAGTCGAGGTGGTGGCTCATGAGCGTTACTGACACTACCCAAGGCTTGGATCGGGTCCTAGGCGGCAAGTCAGCAGGAGCTCTAAAAAAGGCCTTCAGCATCACGACCGTGGGGGAATTACTCAGGCATTACCCACGCAGGTACGTAGCGCGCGGCGATCTCACCGATATGCGGACCTTGGTCGATGGGGACGCTGTCACGATTTTGGCTGAAGTCTTCAGCGTGACCTCCCGTCCCATGCAACAGCGCCGGGGCAACTTGGTTGAAGTGGTTATTTCCGATGGAACCGACCGACTTTCACTCACATTCTTCAATCAACGATGGCGTGAGGGCATGTTTCGCGCTGGCCGGAGAGGACTATTTGCAGGGGAGGTTTCTTCCTATCGAGGTAAGCGGCAACTGGCGCATCCCACCTTTGAATTTTTCCCCGAAGATGTTGATGAAGATCCTGAACAGATCGCAATGTTTGCTGGCGCCTTCATCCCGGTCTATCCGGCAACGGCGGCAGTGTCATCGCTACAGATCGCCCGCGCGATGGGTGTTGTTCTGGACACGCTCGGGGAGCTGCCGGAATCTTTGCCAGCAGAACTGCGAGAGTCCATGGGGCTCATCGATGTGAAGTCCGCGCTGTTAGCAATTCACCGGCCAACGTCACAGGACGAGATTGATCAAGCGCGCCGGCGATTGAAGTTCGAGGAAGCATTCCTGCTACAAACTCTTTTGGCCCAACGCCGTGCAGAAATTGCGCACCTTCCGGCGCGAGCTCGGGTAGAGCGCGACGGTCCACTCGTTCGCGAACTCGAAGCCAACCTGCCATTCACACTCACTGCCGGCCAGTTGGCTGTTGGTGCAGAAATTGCAGATGATCTAGCTGGCGATCACCCGATGCACCGTTTGCTCCAAGGTGATGTGGGCAGTGGCAAAACGCTCGTTGCATTGAAAGCAATGCTCAGCGTTGTTGACTCTGGCGGGCAAGCGGCACTACTTGCTCCAACAGAAGTTCTTGCTGCGCAACATTTTCGGTCGATCACGGAGTTACTTGGTTCAATGGCGCAAGGCGGAATGTTGGGCGGGCACGATAAAGGCACACAGGTTGCTTTAGTCACTGGCTCAATGAAGGTTGCCCAGCGTCGCAAAGATTTGCTGAAGATAATTTCAGGTGACGCGGGCATTGTTATTGGCACTCATGCCTTACTCACCGACACCGTTCAGTTCCGCGATCTTGGTTTAGTAGTTGTCGATGAGCAGCATCGGTTTGGCGTTGAACAACGAGCAGCGCTTGCAGCGAAGGCTATTGATGGCACTCGGCCACACGTATTGGTTATGACAGCTACCCCAATTCCTCGGACCGTTGCGATGACCGTGTTTGGCGATCTTGATATTTCCACACTTGAAGGTCTTCCTGAAGGTCGCGCCGGTGTCACTACCCACGTTGTGCCAATGAGAGAAAAACCAGCCCATGTTGATCGAGCGTGGCAACGAGTTCGTGAGGAAGTTGCTGGCGGACATCGAGTTTTCGTTGTGTGTCCGCGAATCGGCGATGATGGTGGAGACGAAGATTTACTTGAGTTAGAAATTGACGACGAGTCCGAGACAAAACATCTGTTGGCATCGGTACTGGACACCGCTGAGTACCTCGTTAGCGGCCCGCTGGCAGGGCTGCGCGTTGGAATTCTGCACGGTCGAATGTCCTCGGATGACAAAGAGGCTGCGATGTCTGCCTTCGCGAATGTCAAAGCCGATCCGGGTATTGATGTTCTTGTTTCGACAACTGTCATTGAAGTCGGTGTCGATGTTCCTGACGCAACTGCGATGGTGGTGCTCGATGCAGATCGCTTTGGTATCTCGCAATTGCACCAACTTCGAGGGCGAGTGGGACGCGGGAAATTACCGGGACTGTGTTTGCTTTTAACTCAGGCAGATCCAGGGTCACCAGCTCGCCAACGGCTCGATGCCGTGGCTTCGACAACCGACGGTTTTGAACTAGCTCGTCTTGACCTCGCGCAACGACGCGAGGGCGATGTCCTTGGCGCCTCGCAATCGGGTCGGCGTTCTTCGCTCAAACTTTTGCAAGTAGTGACTGACGTTGAAGTGATCGAAGAAGCGCGCGCCGCTGCTAATAAGGTGATTTCCATCGACCCCAACCTGGATTCACATCCAGATCTTCGAACAGCACTTGCTGAACTCGTTGCCGAAGACCAGGCAGAATTTATGGAGAAGGCATGACTCGAGTAATCGCCGGGCAAGCAAAGGGCCGCAGGCTGGTAGTGCCAGCCAAGGGCACCCGCCCAACCTCGGACCGGGTTCGTGAGTCTCTTTTCAACACGTTGACCAGTGAGTTGCTGGCCGAAGATCAACCTTGGAGCGCGCTCTCGGTTTTAGATTTGTACGCAGGCACAGGAGCGCTTGGAATTGAAGCGGCTAGTAGGGGCGCATCACCAGTACTACTCGTGGAGAAAGCCCGACCAGCCGCGGAAGCCATTCTTAAAAATATTGAGCTCGTGGGGCTTCCTGGTCTCCAGCTACTTTCGATCGGGGTGGCAGATCTACTGAACCGCACGGCTAGTTCAGCATTCACCTTGGTATTCGCGGATCCGCCCTATGACGTGGAAGCCGTATCCATCTGCGAACTTTTACAGTCACTGGTTGAAACAGGCTGGATTGCACCCCTTGCCCGGGTTGTGGTGGAGCGGCCGTCCAGGGATCCGCAGTCACCATTCCCCGACACTTGGATGGACTTTTCACAACGCAGGTACGCAGACACAACTCTTTGGTACGGTCGCTCCACCAATACGTCAGGAGAATAAACGGTGCGTAGAGCAGTTTGCCCAGGATCTTTCGATCCAGTGACCAACGGGCATCTCGATGTTTTTGCCCGCGCAGCAAAACTTGCTGATGAGGTCGTCATCGTGGTGGCGATCAATAAAAACAAGTCTGGCACCTTCACAATTGATGAGCGCATGGAAATGTTGCGCGAAGTGGTGGCCCCATATCCAAATATTCGGGTTGATTCCTTTATGGGTCTCTTAGTTGACTACTGCAAGGAAAATGACGCCCAGGCGATCATTAAGGGCCTGCGGGCCGTGACGGACTTTGACTATGAACTGCAAATGGCTCAAATGAACTACCGCCTGACCGGAATTGAGACCCTGTTCGTCTCAACTAACCCGATCTACAGCTACTTATCGTCCAGCTTGATCAAGGAAGTCGCCAACTTCGGTGGCGATATCGACGGTTTGCTCCCGGGTTCAGTCCAAGAGCGCCTCTTGGCGCGCATTGCCGAGAACAAGAAATAACCAGACTTTTCGCTACTTCGTGAGACCGTAGGGGCCGAACGCATCAGGATCGATGCCGTTCGGGCAACTGTTGCGCGCACTGGTAGGGAGTGGTCATGGATCTGCAAGACCGGTTAGAGGAACTCGCCGTAGTCATTGAAGACGCCAAGGCCATGCCGCTTTCGGCCTCGTGCATTGTCAATCGGCAGCAGGTTTTGGACCTGATTCAAGAGGTTCGCCAGTTACTACCTGAGTCTGTTTACCGTGCTGACGAGCTACTGGCTGACCGCGAAGCGGTAGTTCAAGACGGACGCCGTGAGGCTGACCGCATCTTGGAACGCGCCCGAGGCGAGGCCGACCGCATGGTTGCTGAGCACGAGGTCTATCTGGCAGCTGTAGCTGAGGCTGAAGCTATCCGCTCAGCTGTCGATGACGAAACCACCACGATGCGTCGCGAAACTGACGACTACATTGACGCCAAACTGGCCACCTTTGAGATCACTTTGCAGAAGACCTTGCAGACCGTAGATCGCGGTCGAGAGCGCCTTCGCGGCCAGATGTATCAAGAACTTGCGCCCACGGGCGAGCTGGAGCCTGACTTTGGTGGCGGCTTCTACGACGACCAGCAGTAGGCCGACTACCTTTGCCGGCTTTGGGGAACCTGACCGTAACCGGTACTCTTGCCTGTCAGCCTCTAGCGAGGTCCTGATTGCCTGGGGCAACTTTGCCACTGGTTGATCCATAAGGGGAGCTGTGACCAGCCTCGATCCACGTAGCGCACTCGTGCTCGACACGAACGCGCTCGGCCTGCCACGTAGGCCTGGTTCGATGGTCGAAGTTTCCCGGACGGCGCCAGCACCAAGCGATCTAGGCGTAGCGATGGCCAGAGTCAGTCCAGATTCACCAATTGAGATGGAACTTCGTCTTGAAGCAGTGATGGAGGGTGTTTTGGTCAGCGGGGAAGTGGATCTGGAGATCAGTGCGGAATGCGCGCGCTGCTTGGAACCACTGACCTGGGAGGAAACGGTCGATATCAGCGAGCTATTCGCCTATCCCGCCACGGATTCCCGGGGCGCGGTTGTCGAGGAGCCCGAAGATAGCGAAGATCCGTTGCCAACGCTTGATGGCGATTTAATCGACCTTGAGCCAACGCTTCGAGACTCTGTGGTGATAGCGATGCCGATGGCACCGTTGTGTTCCCCGGATTGCGCCGGTCTATGTTCCGAATGTGGAATTAGACTTGACGATAATCCAGGGCACGAGCACCAAGCCGTTGATCCACGGTGGTCAGCACTTGCTGGCCTCGTAGACCCACAAGAGGACTAGGCGACCGCCTGCTCCCCGCACTAACGCAACAACCGAAAGAGGAAAGACCGTGCCAGTACCAAAGCGGAAGACTTCGCGATCCAACACCCGTCACCGTCGTTCACAGTGGAAAGCCATCGTGCCTAACCTGGTGACATGTACGAACTGCAGTTCAAAGCGCCTTGCGCATACTGCATGCCCAACATGTGGCACGTACGCCAAGCGTCGCGTGCTGGACGTCTAATACTCACATGACAACAGTTGCCCTCGATCTCCTTGGCGGAGATGGGGCTCCTGGTGTTGTCGCAGATGCAGCAGCCGCGCTGCTTGCGAATTCGGCGAATACAGGCCTTCGGCTTGCCATTGTTGGTCCGGTCGATGTCGCGCGCGATCAATTAGTCGCGCGAGGCGTCGATTTGCATCGGGTCACGCTGTTGCCAGCGACCTGCGGGGTCAGCATGGATGCTGCGCCCCTTGAAGTCGTGCGAACCGATGCCCAACGCGAGCATGCCGAGACCACAGTTGTAGTCGCAGCCCGCGCAGTGCGTGATGGGCTTGCAGATGCTTGGGTGTCTGTGGGCCATACCGGAGCATCCGTGGCCTCGGCGGTTTTAACTCTGGGACGCATTCAAGGAATGCTGCGACCGGCGCTTGCAGTTGTGGTGCCAGCTCTTGCATCACCCGTGGTCCTGCTCGATGTTGGCGCGACCACCACAGGTTCAGTTGGAACTCTCGAACAATTTGCCCTTGCTGGTCATGCCTTCGCCCGGGCAGTTGGTGTGAGCGATCCGGCTATTGGACTCCTGACGATCGGTTCTGAATCAGGGAAGGGCGACGAGTTGCGCGTTGAAGCAGACGCCCACTTGCAAGAAGTACTCACAGCTCGGGGCCTGATTTATGCAGGTCCGGTTGAAGGTTTCGATGTCACTCGCGGCAGCAGAGCGCAAGTCATCGTGACCGATGGGTTCACCGGGAACGTAGTTTTGAAAAGTATCGAAGGCGCAGCGGCTTGGGCCGCGCACCAAATCGGATTGGCGTACGGCGATCCTGGGCCGGCGCGAGGTGTAGTGCGCGCAGCAGCGGCTGGCTCCTTCGCTGGCGGACTCTTGCTTGGCGTGGATGGCGTAACGGTGGTTGGCCATGGTGCTGGAACGGCTGCACAGGTCATTGGTTGTGTAGAGCTGGCTCAACGCGCTGTCGAACAAAACTTGATTGGCAATATCGGCGCGGCCTTGGCGGACCATCAATGATGGATGCGGTTGCGTTGGCCTATGGTCGCGTACTGGGGCATGAAGTTTCGATGCGCGAAGACACCCCCGTGAGCGCATTTGGTCCATGGTTGGACATAGCCGTTCTCGTTGCAATTGCTTTGAAAGAGTCCACTGGAATTGCACTGTCGGACGCACAACTTAATTCCGCTCAGGTTGTTGGCGATCTTGTGACAAGCCTGGAAGCGAATTCAATATGACCAACAAACTTACGGATGCTCGTGTGGCGCAGTTAGCAGAACTTCGCTCAGAACTCGGTGTCAAAGTAAGCGACGAACTCTTACATTTAGCGTTGATCCATCGCTCTTTTGCTTACGAACAAGGTGGCATCGCGCATAACGAACGACTGGAATTTCTAGGCGATTCGGTACTCGGCATTGTCGTAACAGATGAGTTGTACCGACGGTTTCCGGAATCAGCAGAGGGTCAGCTCGCGAAAATTCGAGCGGCTGTTGTAAATGCGCGCGCGCTTGCACAGGTTGCGCGAGCCATCGGACTGGGCGACTACATCTTGTTGGGGCGTGGAGAAATTACTACGGGTGGAAACGACAAGTCCTCGATTTTGGCTGACTGCATGGAAGCCGTTATCGGTGCGGCGTATCTGACTGGAGGCTTATCCGAGGCCGGTGATTTCATACACCGCGTTTTCGATCCGATGATTTCAGCCTCCGCAGATCTTGGTGCGGGGCTTGATTGGAAGACATCGCTGCAAGAGGTATCGGCTGCAGCAGATCTTGGAGTTCCGCAATACCTAGTTGAAGATTCTGGACCAGACCACCAGAAAGAATTTGCTGCTCGCGTTGTTATCGGTGGCAATGTGCTCGGTACAGGTGTTGGGCGCTCGAAGAAGATAGCTGAGCAGCAAGCCGCGGAAATGGCTTATCTAGCCATAACTGAAAATGCCTGAACTCCCTGAAGTTGAAGTAGTTCGGCGCGGGATCGACCAGTGGTCAACCAAGCGGACAATTTCCCGAGTTGAGGTTTTACACCAAAGGGCTGTGCGTCGCCAAACAGATGACCTTGCTGGCGAACTCGTAGGCCAAGAATTTCGTTGCGCCTCGCGACGAGGCAAATATTTATGGCTGCCCTTTGTCAAGGAGCCGTCCTGTTTGATCGTTCACCTTGGTATGAGTGGGCAACTACTCGTCCAGCCTGAGCATGCTCAACACGAAAAGCACCTTCGAGTGCTGATTAATTTTGCCGATGGCGGAAACGATCTACGTTTCGTTGATCAGCGCACGTTTGGTTTGGTCCAAACCGACACGATGGTCAGCGACGGCGCTGGTGGCGCGATTCCGGCTCAGGTAGCCCATATCGCGCGAGATCCGCTAGATCCGCTCTTCGACGACGATTTCTGGCGCACCCAACTCAGGCGCAAAGACACCGAAATCAAGCGGACGCTGCTGGACCAGGCGTTGATTTCTGGGATCGGGAATATCTATGCAGATGAGTCACTTTGGAGAGCCAAAATTCACGGCCAAAAGCGGGCTTCCTCACTAACGGGGCCCCAAGCCCGCGAGGTCTTGAGCCAGGCCCGGGCGGTTATGACCGAGGCGCTGGCTGCGGGCGGCACCAGTTTTGATTCCCTCTACGTCAACGTGAATGGGGATTCTGGATATTTCAGCCGATCATTGAACGCTTATGGGCAAGAAGGGGAGCCGTGTCCCCGCTGCGGCTCCATAATTCAGCGTGAAAAGTTCATGAATCGGTCGAGCTTTTCTTGCCCGAGGTGTCAGCGGATGCAAGGCCGCAGCGGGCGATAGACTGATCAAACTGTCAAAGGCGCACTTCCCCCGCCCCAGCGACCCGGAGAACCGTGCATCTCAAGAGTATGACTTTGAAGGGCTTCAAGTCCTTCGCATCTTCCACAACCATGCACTTTGAGCCTGGAGTCACCTGTGTGGTGGGCCCAAATGGTTCAGGTAAGTCCAACGTGGTCGATGCTCTGGCTTGGGTCATGGGCGAGCAAGGTGCCAAGAGTCTTCGTGGCGGCAAAATGGAAGATGTCATCTTTTCGGGCACAGCGGGCCGTGCCCCACTTGGTCGTGCTGAAGTGTCCCTGACCATCGACAACTCCGATGGCGCGTTACCAATCGACTACACCGAAGTCACCATTTCTCGCACCCTGTTTCGTAACGGCGGTTCTGAATACGCGATGAATGGCCAACCGTGTCGTTTATTGGATGTACAAGAACTCCTCAGCGACTCCGGCATCGGTCGCGAAATGCACGTCATTGTTGGCCAAGGTCAACTCGACACGATCTTGCAGGCAACTCCCGAAGACCGTCGCGGTTTTATTGAAGAAGCGGCTGGGGTGCTCAAGCATCGTCGGCGCAAAGAAAAAGCCCTTCGCAAGTTGGATTCGATGGAAGCCAACCTGACTCGTTTGAACGACCTCACCACAGAACTTCGTCGCCAGCTCAAACCGCTTGGGCGTCAAGCTGAAGTAGCGCGACGCGCTGTTGTTATTCAAACCGATGCGCGAGATGCGCGACTTCGTTTGATGGCTGATGATCTTGTGCAGATGCGTTCAGCATTTGCAGCCGAGGTCGCGGATGAGTCCGCACTTCGAAGCCGTCAAGATGAAGTTGAAACCGCCCTGAGTGGCTTACGGGAAAAAGAAACTGCCACCGAGGCGGAGGCGCTAGCGGAAGCTCCCGTACTCGAAGCAACTCAAGAAACTTGGTTCTCGCTCAGTGGGCTGCGGGAACGTTTTGTTGGTCTGGTGCAGTTAAGTACCGAACGTGTGCGCAATCTGCAACCGGAGTCAGCTGAAGAAAACCCGGGTCGCGATCCTGAACAGCTTGATGCTGAAGCGCGCACCTTGCGCGCTCAAGAATTTGAGTTGAGTCGCGAAGTCGAAGCATCTAGAGATGGACTCGCTGGTGCAAGCGCTGCGCGGCAACAAGCCGAAGAAGCATTCGCAGCTGAAGAGCGACGCGTTTCAACGGTTGAGAAAGCCGCAGCCCAGCGCCGTGAAGCCTTGGTTCGTCTCACCGGTCAAGTACATGCCGCTCAGTCGCGCTTAGAGGCTCGTACGCATGAACTCGAGCGACTGCGTGAGTCAATTCGAGAAGCAACCGAACGTAGCGATAAAGCGCAATCAGAATTTCAGGCAATCGAAGTCAAGGTTGCTGGGCTTGATGAAGGCGAAGTTGGACTTGATGAGCGTCATGAACGCGCAGAAGCAACACTGATCGCAGCTGACGCTGAAGTCGAACGTCTGCGCGGGATCGAAGCAACGAGCGAACGCGAACGCGCTGCACTGGCTGCACGCCTCGAAGCGCTGTCAATGTCACTTACGCGCAAAGACGCAGGCGGCGCTTTGGTTGCTGCCGCAGATAAAGTCCCCGGTTTCGTTGGTCCCTTGGCGAAGCAACTTCAGATCGAACACGGAGCACAAGCTGCAGTTGCCGCAGTGCTTGGCGATCTTGCCGATGCAATCGTCGTGCGCGGAGTGCAGGCTGCTGTGAGTTCACTTGTGCTACTCAAGGAACAAGATGCGGGTCGAGCTGCGCTTGTTGTTGCCACCGAAGGTTTTGACAATCACGTGGGCACACGCGGAGCGGCTCCCACCGGTTCTTGGCTACGCGATCAGGTTCGCTGCGATGACAGCCTGCGCTCGGTGGTAGATCGACTCCTCGATGGAGCCGTGCTGGTGACTGATGTTGAGCAGGCTGCTGCCGCATCGCAATCAAATCCAGAATTAATTTTTGTTACTCCAGTTGGCGACGTGTTCTCTCGCGATGTCGTGCATGGCGGCTCGCAGAGCACCTTGAGTTTGCTTGAGGTTCAGGCTGCATACGATGAAACCGAAGCGGCGCTACAGCATGCAGTTCACACAGCTGAGCGAGCTCGTTTCGACATGGTTGCTGCAAAGCAAGCGCAGGGCCAAGCCTCGACATTGGTTGAACAGGCGCTCTCTGGATTGCACGAGTCAGATGCTCGAATGGCGGCTGTTGCTGAACAACTGGGTCAACTCGGACAGGTTGCGCGCGCAGCCACAGCAGAGGCAGCGCGTCTTACACAGACGTTGTTGGCAGCGGAGGTTGCCCATACAACCGATGTGACAAACCACGAGCAGTTGCAAGAACGGCTTTCGGCGGCTCAGGCTGAGCCGGAGATTGAGTTGGGCGACGATCAGCGCACTGGTTTCGCTGATGTTGCAAAAACTTCACGCCAAGCAGAAGTTGATGCCCGACTCGCACTTCGAACGGGTGAAGAGCGTGTCACTGCAGTCGGTATCCGCGCAGAACAACTTGAACGAGGCGCAAACGCAGAACGTGAAGCGCGTGTTGCAGCGATTGCTCGACGCGAACAACGCGCCCGTGATTTAACTGCAGCTCAAGCCGTGCTCAACGGCGCGAAAGCAGCGCTTTCACGCATTGAAGCTTCCGTTGCGCAAGCAAGTGCTGATCGCGCTCAAGCAGAAAAGCAGCGTAAATCACGGGACGAAACCCTCGTAACTGTGCGAGCAAGAATCCGCGAACTCGCTGCTGAGTTTGATTTGCTTAAAGATAGTGTCCATCGCGATGAAGTAGCTCGCGCGGAGCAAAGAATGCGCATTGAACAAGTTGTCGATCGCGCGATGGAAGAATTTGGTATTGAGCCAGAAGTTTTGGTCGGCGAATATGGCCCTGATCAATTGGTTCCACCAAGTTTGATTGTGGCTGGCGACGAAGTTCCGCAAGATGCCCCGGCTCCACAGGCTTACCCATTTGTGCGCGTTGAACAAGAAAAGCGTTTGAAAGAAGCTGAACGAGGGCTGGCACTGTTGGGCAAGGTCAATCCGCTTGCTCTTGAAGAGTTCAACGCGATGGAAGAGCGCCACCGTTTCTTGTCTGAACAGCTTGACGATCTGCGCCGCACTCGAGATGACCTTCTTGACATCATCAAGGAAGTTGACGCCAGAGTTGAGCAGGTCTTCACGGAAGCCTATGCCGAGATTGAGCGAGAGTTCTCGGGCGTCTTTGGTCGATTGTTCCCAGGTGGTGAAGGCCGGTTGATCCTCACCGATCCAAGCAACATGCTGACCACTGGCGTCGACGTGGAAGCACGCCCTCCTGGCAAGAAGGTCAAGCGACTCTCGTTGCTCTCCGGTGGCGAACGCTCACTCACAGCGGTGGCCTTCCTGGTAGCACTCTTCAAGGCTCGGCCAAGCCCGTTCTACGTTCTTGACGAAGTCGAGGCAGCCCTTGATGACGTGAACCTGGGTCGCTTGATTGACATCATCGAAGAATTGCGTGATAGCTCGCAACTCATTGTGATCACTCACCAAAAGCGCACGATGGAGATTGCAGACGCGCTTTATGGTGTATCGATGCGTGGTGACGGTGTAACTCAGGTTATTGGTCAACGTTTGCGTGAGTCGGCTACTGCCTCATGAGTGCGCAAGTCTGGATTGTTCTAGCGGTAATCGCCGTTGCCATCGTGGTCTTGGCGATTGTTCTGCTTCGTCGTTCTGCAACGAGCCTCGAAAAACCAACTGACAGACCAGTCGCGGGCGGTATTCGCGCATCGAACTCAGATGAAGCGAAATCGCCAGGTTTATTAGCTCCGGACCTGACTGATGAACTAGCTGTCCCTGACTATTTGCCGAGCACCGCTGAGGATCGACTAAGTGCAGCACCAGCTGATGAAGATCTGGATTTCGGTTTTGAAGTTCCAGACTCTGCTGTTGGGCGCATGCATCGGCTTCGCGCTCGTTTGTCACGGTCAAATAATGCAATTGGGAAAGGTCTATTGGGATTACTCAGTCGAGATAATCTTGATGAGCAAACGTGGGAAGAGATCGAAGAAACACTGTTAGCTGCAGACCTTGGGGTCGCACCGACGATGGAACTCCTTGAGCGGTTACGCGCAGCTGTGCGGGTTGAAGGCAATGCGAGTGAAGAGCGACTCACGCAGTTACTCCGCGAAGGCCTCCTCGAACTCGTTGATCCAGACCTTGATCGCTCACTTGTAACCAAGGTGGATGGCCGACCAGCAGTTGTTCTCGTGGTCGGCGTCAATGGCACGGGAAAGACGACCACGACGGGTAAATTGGCCCGGCTACTCATTGCTGAAGATCAAACTGTGCTCCTTGGTGCTGCTGACACTTTTCGCGCAGCGGCCGCGGAGCAATTACAAACCTGGGGTGACCGGGTTGGTGCGCCAGTGGTTCGTGGCGCAGAAGGGGCTGATCCTGCGGCAGTTGCCTTTGATGCGGTGGCCACCGCCATAGCCGCCGAGTTAGATACCGCGGTCATCGATACAGCTGGTCGTCTACACACAAAGACCGGTTTGATGGACGAACTCGGAAAAGTAAAACGAGTAATAGAGAAGCAGTCACCCGTTGATGAGGTACTTCTCGTACTAGACGCAACAACGGGTCAAAATGGTTTAGTCCAGGCTCGCGTTTTTGCTGAAGTCGTCAGTGTCACCGGAGTTGTGCTGACGAAATTAGACGGAACGGCTCGGGGCGGAATCGTAATCGCGGTGCAGCGCGAACTCGGAGTGCCAGTCAAGTTGGTGGGTCTAGGCGAAGGTCCAGATGATCTGGCGCTTTTTGATCCAATTGAGTTTGTGGAGGCGATTATCAATGGCTGAGGCAACTGTTCGTGTTCCCCGTCCGGTCGGGCGAGAAAGGCTCCTGTTAGCAACAGAGGCCTGCTTGATTGCCGGGCTAGAGCCTCGGGTCGCTGACATCTGTAAAGCGGCAGATGTGAGTGCTGCCCTGATCTATAAGTACTTCGTCGACCGTGACGACCTCATCGCTGAGGCGTACGCCCGCATTTTTAAGGGTCTTGTTGCTTCAGATTTGTTAGCGATTGCGCATTTCCCGACAGATCTTGAAGAATTGCGTATCGCCATCAGTAATCAGGCAAAAGTAATATTCAGCGCTGAGCGAGATGTGGTGCGCTGGGCCCGTTTAGAGGCCCTTGCTCATGCGCGAATGAACCCAGGGATAGCCGGTCGGATAGAAGCAGCACGCCACGAGTTAGTTTCAGGACTTGCTGACGCTGTTATGAAATTTGACGGTGTCAAAATGGGCCGAGCCGAAGCCGAAACACTCTCCGTAATCGCGCTCGGCATCATTCTTGGAGCTACAGCCATGTCGCCTGAGCGGATGGATGATGAACAGCGCGCCCTGATTGCTGAAATGTGGTCCACGATGGTCTACACAACGCTTAAGAATGCGCATTCTTAGCCTCGATTCCAAGGATCGTTAACACAGTCGTTACTTAATGGGCTGTTTTGTCACAGCACGGTAATCAACGGCGTCACTTTGGGAAATCTCTTTCCGACAATCTCTCTCCTGTCGACATACGCGACCGGCCACATAGTGGTTCGAAGGGAGACTGGAAATGGAATCGGCGTTAGATACAGGCAACACAGCATGGCTGCTGACCTCAACGGCCTTGGTGTTGTTAATGATCCCCGGCCTCGCATTCTTTTATGGAGGCATGGTCCGGCAGAAGTCAGTGCTGAACATGCTCATGATGGTGATGGGAGCCTTGTTCCTCGTTGGCGTCCTTTGGACGTTCTTCGGCTATGGAATGGCCTTCGGCACTGATGCGGCTGGGGTCTCAGACAACAACTGGATCGGCAACATCTCCGAGAACATCGGGTTAGCGAACCTAATCACTGACAACCCAGAGGCAACTTATCCAGCGATGGCTTTTGTTGCCTTCCAGGCGATGTTTGCTTGCATCACGGTTGGGCTTATCGCTGGTGCGATTGCTGATCGTGCTCGTTTTGGAGCATGGATGGTGTTTGCCGGAATTTGGGCAACTATCGTGTACTTCCCAGTAGCTCACTGGGTCTGGGCATCAAGTGGCTGGATCTTCAAGCTCGGAGTCATCGACTTCGCAGGTGGTACTGCGGTGCACATCAACGCTGGTGCTGCTGCTCTTGCCCTCGCAATCGTGCTTGGCCGTCGCGTTGGCTGGCCAAAGCAGCCGATGAAGCCGCACAACCTCACCCTTGTCATGGTCGGTGCAGGTTTGCTCTGGTTCGGTTGGTTTGGATTCAACGCTGGTTCGGCTCTGGCTGCAAATAACACTTCAGCGGTCGTGTTCTACAACACCTTCATTGCAACGTGTGCTGCTGCTCTGGCCTGGTTGCTTGTCGAGAAGTTGCGCGATGGACATGCAACCTCCCTTGGTGCTGCGTCTGGTGTAGTTGCTGGACTGGTGGCTATTACGCCGTCCTGTTCCGCAGTGACTCCAATCGGAGCAATCATCATTGGTCTTATCGCTGGGGCTCTTTGCGCACTCGCAGTTGGCTTGAAGTACCTCTTCAAGTTCGATGACTCACTTGACGTTGTCGGTGTCCACCTTGTTGGTGGAATCGTCGGCACGTTGTTGATTGGCTTCCTTGCAACTGACAAGGCACCAGCAGCAGTCAATGGTCTGTTCTATGGCGGTGGCTTGGATCAACTCGGTAAGCAGTCAATCGGTGCATTCGCGGTTCTGGGATATTCACTGGTGGCGGCACTTATTATCGGCTACGCAATCAAATTTACGATGGGCTTCCGGATTACCGAGGAGCAGGAAATCACTGGAATCGACCTTGCAGAACACGCAGAGTCTGCATACGAATTCGGTGACAGCGGCGGTGGTGGTGTCTTTGCGGGCATGGGCCATGGCCACTCGGCAGCACGGGCAGAGGAGAATTAGTCATGAAGTTGATTACCGCAATCATCAAGCCGTTCAAGCTTGAAGACGTAAAAGGCGCACTTGAAGCTGCTGGGATCCACGGTCTCACAGTCTCTGAAGCTTCCGGCTTTGGCCGGCAGCGTGGCCACACAGAGGTCTATCGCGGTGCTGAATACACCGTAGATCTCGTGCCAAAGGTACGTATCGAAGTCGTCGTAGATGACGCAGATGCTGACCGAGTTGTCGACGCGATCGTCGGCGCTGCGCAAACTGGACGTATCGGCGACGGCAAGGTCTGGGTTTCCTCAGTCGAGTCTGTTGTACGAGTACGTACCGGCGAACGCGGCCCGGACGCTCTCTAATCAGTAAAGGAAAATGATGCGCGCAGATGCTCAAGTCATCAGCGCACGAAATTCCATCGTGCGTCGTCCAGGACCATTTGGTTCTGGACGACGCACTGAATTAACTGAAGTCACTGATGCTTGGCTCAAAGAAGTATTCAAGGCGTCCCACCCACTCGCCGATGGCATCTGCTTAGTAGCTGTCGGAGGCCACGGCCGGTCGCAACTGGCTCCTGGTAGCGATCTGGACCTCGTGCTTCTGCACCGCATCGATCCCCGTCGGGCAGCAGTTATTGCGCAAGAACTTTGGTATCCAATTTGGGATGCCGGCCTGTCGTTAGATCACAGTGTGCGCACCGTTGCAGAAGCTAGACGGTTAGCGAGCGAAGACATCAAGGTCATCGTTGGTCTTCTCGACATGCGAGTGGTTGCTGGTGACGCCGCAATAGGAGATCAACTCCGTAAAGCAATCTATGCCGATTGGCGCGCTACCGCGCCAAAGCGAATGCCTGAACTACGAACTCTCGTTGATCAAAGAAAAGATCGATTTGGTGAGTTATCAACAATGCTTGAACCCGATCTCAAAGAAGCCTATGGAGGCTTGCGAGAAGCAACGGTTCTTCGAGCAATTGCCGCATCTTGGATCACTGATCTCACCCACACGCAATGGCAAAGCGGTGTTGATTTCCTACTCAATGTTCGCGATGCACTCCATCAAGTAACGAACCGAGACAGCGATCTGCTGCTGTTACAGGAACAAGACGCCGTTGCTGCAGTCATGGGCATCAGTGACGCAGATGAATTGCTGCGTCAGGTCTATACCGCTGCCCGAGCCATTGCCTATACCTCAGATGCAATCTGGCACCGCGTTGAACGCTTGACCGTCAGAGCCTCGAAATTTGGGGTGCGGCCGCTGAAGAAGGGCAGCCCAGAGCGTGTTCCTCTCGCAGAAGGTGTCGTGATTCAAGCGGGTGAAGCCGTGTTAGCGGTTGAGGCTCGGCCGGAGAAAGACCCAGTGCTCATTCTTCGAGCAGCAGCAGCAGCAGCGCAGGCTGGAATCCCGTTAGCGCCACAAACTGTTGCTCGATTAGCGCAAGAAAGCGCACCGTTACCGACGCCTTGGAATCAAGAGGCTCGTGATGCTTTCTTGTCGCTCCTGGGCGCTGGTTCGGCAACCTTGCCGGTTTGGGAAGCTTTGGACCAACTGAACCTGATCTCGAAATTAGTTCCTGGGTGGGAGGTAGTTCGATCCGCTCCACAGCGAAACGCCTTACATAAGTACACCGTTGATCGGCATCTTGTTGAATGTGTGATTCAGGCAAGTGCGCTCACCCGCAAAGTTGATCGGCCTGACCTTTTGTTACTTGCTGCGCTATTCCATGATTTTGGAAAAGCAAGAACAGGAGATCACAGTGAAGTCGGTGCCGCATTGGTTAGTGAAGTGTTGGGTCATATGGGCTACTCGGCAGCCGACATTGGGGTTGTCGCGTTATTAGTGCGACATCACTTGCTTTTAGCCGACACCGCAACTCGTCGTGATTTAGATGATCCGGCGACTGTTGCTTACGTTGCAGAGCGAATTCCTGATCCAGTAATTCTCGATCTTTTGGCAGCGCTCACTGAAGCGGATGCGATCGCAACCGGCTCAGCGATGTGGAGCTCCTGGCGCCAAAATTTAATTAACGAATTGGTCAAACTCACCCACGAGGCGATCGCCGGTCGTCCGTTGCCTGAGCAGCCCACGCTTACCCAAGACCAACTTGTTGCGATTGATCAACCCGGTATATCGGTTGTGCTGAATGAAGTCTCCGATGGCCATGAGCTCACGCTGGCTGCTCCCGACCGCATCGGCTTGCTGGCAACTGTGGCAGGCGTTTTAGCTGTGCACCGGTTGCAGGTTCGTTCAGCTCGCGTGATGACAGTTGGTGACCGTGCCGTTCAAGTCTGGAATGTGCATCCTCTGTACGGCGATCTTCCGCGTTTTGAGCTACTCAATGACGAACTGCGTCGGGCCATTGACGGGACGCTAGATATAGGCGAACGACTTCGTAAGCGTGACGAGGCGTATCGACCTACTGTGCTCGCTACAGCTCCGATGATTGAGATCATCGAGAACGCGTCTGAGCGTACGACCGTGCTCGAAGTCCGTGCTCACGATGCTCCGGGATTGCTGTATCGGGTCACCCGGGCGATCGCAGCAACGGATGCAGCTATTACTGGAGCGAAAGTGGCGACTCTGGGGTCTGATGCGGTTGACGTCTTTTTCCTCGTGGATCGCGATGGCAACCCCCTCAGCGAGCAACATTGTGACGCAGTGAAGGTGACTGTTTTGGGTGAATTGCTTGAGCAGATAGCCTGATCCCTGTGTTTGGCAACCTTTCCGACCGGCTCTCCGC
>JBIIAA010000163.1:0-3140 GCA_044240165.1 Candidatus Nanopelagicales bacterium | reverse complement strand
ATCGGCTTGCTTACCAATCTTGATGCTTCCAAAGTGACCGGCCTAGGTACCGGAATCGATGATGCCACGTGGATGCGCAAGTGTGCTGCGGTTCGTGATGCGATGCGCCGCGGCCGTCCACATATAGCTGAGCCATTGACCTTGCTGGCAATGGTTGGAGGTGCTGATTTCGCGGCGATGACTGGCTTTATTTTGCAGGCAGCAATTCGCCGAACTCCTGTCATTCTTGATGGCACCATCTCTGGGGCCTGTGCCATGGTCGCCGATCGTCTGGACTATCGCGCTAAGCAGTGGTGGGTTGCTGGTCATCAATCAACTGAACCGGCGCATCGAGCGGCGCTACATCATCTTGATTTGGAACCCATCTTGGATTACGAACTTCGCCTCGGTGAAGGCACTGGAGCTGTTCTGGCGCTGCCGATTCTTCAAGCCGCTATCGCGATCCTCGGTGAGATGGCCACCTTTGACGAAGCTGGAGTAAGCGACCGCGATGCCTAACGCTTTGCTATTGGCCATCGGCACGTTTACGCGTGTGCCCGTTCCCGCACCCACAACTATTAATCGCGTAATCGCCGGTCAGGCAATGGCCCTGGCGCCCTTTATCGGTGCTGTTCTGGCGTTGGTGTGTGGCGTGCCGCTCTTGGGCTGGACTACCCAGATTCCACACGCACTTCTGGCAACCCTAAGCATTGGGACTCTGGCCTGGATGACGCGTGGACTGCATTTAGATGGACTTGCAGATGTGGCAGATGGACTTGGTAGCAATAAGCCCCCGACACAAGCGTTGGAAATCGCAAGGAAGTCCGACATCGGACCCTTTGGCGTACTCGCCCTTGTCTTTGGATTACTCATCCAAGTTTTCGCACTCACTGCTTGCCTTGATCGAGGCAATGGATATCTCGCATTCATAGCCGCTGTATTTGTCAGTCGAATCGCTTTAACTTGGGGATGCATACAAGGTTGGCCTGCAGCACGAACAGATGGACTGGGCGCCGTCGTTGCGCAAACCTTGCCGATCGCTGTGCCAATTATTTGGACTGCACCTGCGTTAGTCGCCAGCTATTTGATTTTCGGAGTTCTTGGCACAGCATCTGTGGCGGCGGGCATCATTGCCTCGCTGTTCCTTTTCGCGACGTGCAGAAAACGTTTTGGTGGTGTCACCGGCGATGTCTTCGGAGCATCGATTGAAATTTCGATGACTACGACTTTGCTCGTGTTGGTGCTAGCGAACTGAGGACGCCACGAAAGGTACCTTGACCACACCAAACCGAATAGCTTTCCCGCGCACATCTACGAGAACTTCGCTTCCCACTTCAATCTCAGAATTCAGCAACGCCAGCGCGATGCCCTGTTTCAAAGTTGGTGAGAAGGTTCCGCTCGTAATATCACCCACAGCATCACCAGCGAGCTCAAGATCGTCTGCTGCAAACACATGCATGTGCGCGCGTGGAATACCGCGCTCAATCGATACAAGGCCACGAAGTTTTCGACGTGGACCAGCTTCTCGTTGCTTGACAAGCACCTCGCGGCCGTCAAACTCAGGCTTGTCCCAACCCACAGCCCAACCAAGCCCAGCTTCAACAGGTGAGATGTCTTGAGCGATGTCTTGTCCGTGTAACGGGTAGCCCATTTCAAGACGTAGCGTGTCTCGAGCACCAAGGCCAACCGCGGTGACGCCAAGTGATTCACCCTTGTCGAGCAAGGCATCCCAGACCGACCCAAGAATCACATTAGGAACGACGAGTTCGAATCCAAGTTCACCTGTGTAGCCACTACGGCACACGATCACTGGTTCGCCGCGGTGACTTGCTCGCACCATAGACATGTATTCGTGATCTGCTGGCAGACCGAGCGCTTCAATAGCCTTGCGGCTGTTTGGGCCCTGCACCGCGATGATTCCATGGTCATCGTGGTGATCATCAATAGTGACTTCGACCGGCGCAACTGCACGCAAGGCCGCAACTACGGTTGCCGCGTTGGATGCGTTCGGCACCATGAAAACTTCGTCAGCAGACCACTTATAGACGATGAGATCATCAACGACTCCACCAAATTCATTGCACAACATCGTGTACTGAGCCTGACCATCATTGATCCGGTTGAGGTCGTTCGTGAGCACCGAATTCAGAAAATCAGCGGCTCCGGTGCCGTGAATTCGCACCTTGCCCATATGTGAAACGTCAAAGATGCCCACAGCGCTGCGGACGGCCTGATGCTCAACGAGGACACCTGTGTACTCAATGGGCATGTCCCAGCCACCGAAATCGGCGGTCTTGGCACCAAGTGCGACATGGCGGCTATGGAGCGGGGTCTGGCGCAGCGGTGAATTCACTACATGACCGTAGCGGTTTGTTGATCATGAGATTCAGGTACTGCCTGCCAGCAGACGAGGCTAGGCTTAATCCATGACGTTGACTTTGGCAGTGACCCAGTCCTCAACCACAACTTGCGATGCTTTGATCGTGTCGTTGATGCCCAAGGGCAAAGCAGGCTTAGAACTTGCTACCCATGGCATCACTGCAGCGCAAAGTGCCAAGTTGTTGGCAGCCCTCAAGGCACTTGGCGCTACCGGTCGATCAGGTGAAGTCACCAAGGTCACGGGAATCACCGGAATTAAGGCTGAGGTCGTCGTTGCTGTCGGTGTTGGCGATCTGCGCAAGAAAGTCGATCTGGACCAGATCAGCGCCGGGCTAGGCAATGCCATCCGTGCGCTTGCCGGCACGAAGAAAGTCGCGATTGCCGCCCCGCCCGAAGCAGACCTTCTTCGCGCTGCCGCGCTGGGTGCGGCTCTTGGCTCCTACTCATTCACTTCTTTCAAATCCAACCCTGCCAAAGGCCCTGCTCCGGTTGCATCCATCGTGCTGCTTGTTCCCGCACCGGCAACGCCCGAGCAGAAAGCCATCATCGCCGAAATCAACGTCATTGCAGATGCCGTCAAGCTCAGCAGAGATTTGGTCAACACTCCACCAAACGCACTGGCACCTGCCGATCTAGCAGACGCAGCGAAGAAGTCTGTGGCTGCTTTACCTGTGAAGGTCACGATTTGGGACGAGAAAGCTCTCAAGCGCGAAGGTTGCGGTGGCATCTTGGCTGTTGGCCAAGGCTCAGCGAATCCTCCTTGTTTAGTGAAAATGGAGTAC
>JBIIAA010000162.1:0-3158 GCA_044240165.1 Candidatus Nanopelagicales bacterium | reverse complement strand
GCTTACATTCTTGATCTGGATCCGACAAAAGTTAATCCAGAAATGATCGATCTGGATCCATTAACTTCTATCGATGCTGATGAACTTCATTCGATTGTTCAACAGCACTTTGAAGCCACAGATTCCGTCGTAGCCAAGGTGTTATTGGCTGACTGGATCACGGCGCTAGGGCGTTTCACCAAGGTGATGCCTAAGGATTACAAACGGGTGCTGGCAGTCATGCAGAAAGCAACTGAGCAAGGTCTTGACCCAATCGCAGCGGTAATGGGAGCTTGAAATGGCTGATCCAAAGGGATTCCTTAACGTAAGTCGCGAGACTCCAACGCGTCGCCCAGTTGATATCCGACTGCAGGACTGGCGTGAAGTTTATGAAGAGTTCGGCGACGACAAACTTGAGAAGCAAGCAAGTCGTTGTATGGACTGTGGCATCCCGTTTTGCAATAACGGCTGCCCTCTTGGCAACCTCATTCCTGAATGGAATGACTTGGTGTATCGCAATGACTGGGAAGTCGCGATTGAGCGTTTGCACGCCACAAATAACTTCCCTGAATTCACTGGTCGTTTGTGTCCGGCACCTTGCGAGACCGCATGCGTACTTGGAATTAACCAAGAGCCTGTTGCAATCAAGCAGGTTGAAGTGTCGATTATTGAAAAGGCTTTCGAGCAAGGGTGGGTTTCACCTCAGGTGCCAGAGCGAGTGAGCGGTCGCACCGTGGCAGTTGTGGGATCAGGTCCCGCAGGGCTTGCAGCGGCGCAGCAATTAGCTCGAGCAGGCCACACAGTTGCTGTGTATGAGCGTGCAGATCGCATCGGCGGATTGATGCGTTACGGCATTCCAGAGTTCAAGATGGAAAAGAGCATTCTGGACCGTCGCCTTGATCAGATGACGCAAGAAGGTGTTCGCTTTCGTCCAGGCGTCGATATTGGTATCGACATCACTGGGCAAGATCTACGCAAGCGTTATGACGCTGTGGTGATTGCAATCGGCGCAACAAAGTGGCGTGACCTTCCCGTTCCTGGCCGCGAACTCAATGGCATTTATCAGGCCATGGAAGTGCTGCCATTGGCTAACCGCGTGCAAGAAGGCGATCTGGAATCATCACCCCTTGATGTTGCTGGCAAGCATGTAGTGATCATTGGCGGCGGAGATACGGGTGCTGATTGTTTGGGTACTTCGCATCGTCAAGGTGCTGCCTCCGTTACTCAACTCGAAATCTTGCCAACTCCGCCTGCGGATCGTCCAGACTCTCAGCCGTGGCCCACCTACCCGATGACTTATCGCACCAGCAGTGCGCATGAAGAAGGTGGCGAACGCCTGTTCGCAGTTTCGACTACGCACTTTGTTGATGATGGCACCGGAAACGTAAAGGCGTTGGCACTGGTTGAAGTTGAACCATTCGAAGGTGGGTTTAGGCCAGTTGCTGGTTCAGAACGAGAAATCCCCGCCGATGTCGTGATGTTGGCCATGGGCTTCACCGGACCAGAGGCTGATGCCATTGCAGAGCAATTTGAGCTCAGCGTTGATGGTCGCGGCAATCTCAATCGTGACGCGCATTACGCAACTGAAGTTGAGGGCGTGTTCGTAGCAGGAGACGCCGGCCGTGGGCAGTCGTTGATTGTGTGGGCAATTGCTGAAGGTCGAGCTGCGGCTGCTGCCGTGGATACGTACCTAACTGGGAGCACCATTTTGCCAGCGCCTATCGAATCCACTGCTCGGCAAGTTCTGGCGTAGCAGTGTTGTTTCCCACCCTGTCTTAGCGGTTTTATCGCGCGATCTGGCGTAGCAATGACACCGTTTACACTCTCGTCGGGTACGATGGGATTCATGCGTCGAGCCAAAATTGTTGCCACCATGGGCCCTGCTACCGCGGAGCTCGATGTCCTACGTGGCCTCATTGAGGCCGGTATGGACGTAGCCAGGCTCAATTTGTCTCATGGCACCCATGAACAGCACGCCGCGCAATATCACCTGATCCGCCAAGCAGCCGATGAATCAGGCCGCGGCGTGGGCATTTTGGCCGACCTCCAGGGCCCAAAGATTCGGTTGGGCAAGTTCGCCTCCGGACCAGTGCTGTTGAACGTGGGGGAAGAATTCATTGTCACGGCGGAAGAGGTGCCAGGCGATGCCAAAATGGTCAGCACCACCTATAAAGACCTTCCACAAGATGTGAAGCCCGGCGACTTCGTGCTCGTAGACGATGGCCGCATCGCCCTTGAAGTTGTCCGAGTTGAGGGCCCTCGAGTTATTACCGTGGTCAAAGAGGGTGGTCGAGTCTCTGACAACAAGGGATTCAACTTGCCAGGTGCAGCGATGAGCGTGCCTGCGCTGTCTGACAAGGATCGCGACGATCTACGGTGGGCCCTGCGAATCGGTTGCGACATGATCGCGCTCTCGTTTGTGCGCAGTGCTGCAGATATCGATGATGTGCACGCGATCATGACCGAAGAAGGCGTTCGGGTTCCTGTTTTGGCCAAGGTTGAAAAACCCCAAGCTGTTGAAAATCTTCAAGAGATTATTAACGCCTTCGACGGTGTGATGGTTGCTCGAGGTGACCTCGGTGTCGAACTGCCACTTGAGCAAGTTCCTTTGGTACAAAAGCGGGCGATCCACATGTGTCGCGAGGCAGGTAAGCCGGTCATCGTTGCTACACAGATGCTCGATTCGATGATCAGTGCGAACAGGCCGACGCGTGCTGAAGCCAGTGACGTTGCAAACGCAGTTCTTGATGGTGCCGATGCGCTCATGTTGTCGGGTGAAACCAGCGTGGGTGCTCATCCGATCACGGTCGTAGAAACAATGGCGCGGATCATTTCCCATGTTGAATCTGAAGCGCTACACCGCATGCCGATTCTTGAAGAACCTCGCGCTGGTTCAACCAACCGCGCGCTGACGCATGCCGCAGTCATGGTTGCAACTGAGGTTGCCGCGACCTACCTCATCGCTTTTACCGAAACAGGAACCTCAGCTCGTTTGATTGCTCGTTGGCGCAGCGCAACCAAGTTGCTGGCCTTCACCCCAAATCAGCGAGTTCGCAGTCAGTTGGCTTTGGTTTGGGGAGTGGAAACCTTCCTCGTGCCACAGGTTGAGCACACCGATGACATGGTTATGCAGGTTGATAAAGCCTTGCTCGATATCGGTCGTGCTACTGCAGGTGAAC
>JBIIAA010000067.1:0-11357 GCA_044240165.1 Candidatus Nanopelagicales bacterium | reverse complement strand
CCGATTATTTTTGCGATTGTGGCCTTGGTCTTCGCCATGAAGGCTGAAAAGGCGATCGGGTCGTCAGAAGGCAACCTCACCGGTAACGGACTCAACTTGGCTGCAAAGCTCATTGCTTGGATAAATATCGGTTTTTGGATCGCAGTTTTGGTCATTGGCGGGTTTATCGGTATCGTTCTACTCCTCGCAGGTGCAGGGTCTCAGCCCACGTATCCGTGAGGGAATTCACCCAGTTTGACCCAAGAGTTGACCCCGTTTTGACTCTTGGAAGCAAAGACGGGTAATCTTCCCCTTCGTGTCTGACCCCTCAGTCACAACCCGCTGTGCGAACTTCCCCCGAAGCACGCATCGATGCGAATCTCGCATCTGGGCTCTACTTACGATGTTGGTGATTGTTGCCGCCGCAAGGTGCGCGACACACCCGACCGCGTGGGTCGGAGACTGAGGGATAAGAAACAGCAAGGTCAACAACGAGAAAGGCAACACGTGCCAACGATTCAGCAGCTGGTCCGTAAGGGACGGCAGGACAAGGTCACCAAGACCAAGGCCCCCGCGCTTAAGGGCAGCCCACAGCGCCGTGGCGTGTGTACCCGTGTGTACACAACGACTCCTAAGAAGCCGAACTCTGCGCTTCGTAAGGTCGCCCGCGTGCGTCTGACCTCTGGCATCGAAATCACTGCCTACATCCCAGGTGTTGGTCACAACTTGCAGGAGCACTCAATCGTTCTTGTCCGCGGTGGTCGCGTTCGCGATCTCCCCGGTGTTCGTTACAAGGTCATCCGCGGCGCACTTGACACCCAGGGTGTTAAGAACCGCAAGCAGGCCCGTAGTAAGTACGGCGCGAAGAAGGAGAAGGCTTAATGCCTCGTAAAGGTCCTGCCCCGAAGCGCCCGATCATCATTGATCCGGTCTACCAGGCACCAATCGTTACCCAGCTGATCAACAAGGTTCTCCTTGATGGCAAGCGTTCGACCGCCGAAAAGATCGTCTACGGCGCACTCGAAGGCTGCCAAGAGAAGACCGGTACTGATCCAGTGCAGACGCTTAAGCGCGCACTCGACAACATTCGCCCAACCTTGGAAGTTCGCTCCCGCCGTGTTGGTGGCGCGACCTACCAGGTGCCAGTTGAAGTCAAGGCTGGCCGTTCAACCACACTCGCACTTCGCTGGTTGATCACTTACTCACGTCAGCGTCGCGAAAAGACCATGACTGAGCGCCTCATGAACGAACTGTTGGATGCTTCAAACGGTCTTGGCGCTAGCGTCAAGAAGCGCGAAGACACCCACAAGATGGCTGAGTCCAACAAGGCCTTCGCTCACTACCGCTGGTAACACCCACTCTTCTTTTTTCACCACAAGCAACGGAGAACACTCGTGTCAACGCAGACCAGTCTCGATCTGGCCAAGGTGCGCAACATCGGCATCATGGCTCATATCGACGCGGGCAAGACCACGACCACCGAGCGCATCCTGTTCTACACCGGTATCAACTACAAGATCGGTGAAGTGCACGAAGGTGCAGCAACGATGGACTGGATGGAACAGGAACAAGAGCGCGGCATCACGATCACGTCCGCAGCTACAACCTGTGTCTGGAAAGACCACACGATTAACATCATCGATACACCAGGTCACGTTGACTTCACTGTTGAAGTAGAACGTTCACTTCGTGTACTCGACGGTGCTGTCACAGTGTTCGATGGCGTTGCAGGCGTTGAGCCACAGTCTGAAACTGTGTGGCGTCAGGCCGACAAGTACTCAGTGCCGCGTATTTGTTTTGTAAACAAGCTTGACCGCACCGGTGCTAACTTCTTCCGCTGCGTAGACATGATCGTTGAGCGCCTTGGCGCAACACCACTCATTCTGCAGATTCCAATCGGCGCTGAAGGTGACTTCCTCGGAGTTGTTGACCTCATCGCGATGAAGGCTTTGACCTGGCGCGGCGAAACCGAAAAGGGCGACGACTACGCAATCGAAGAGATCCCTGCGGATCTCGTTGATCAAGCAGCCGAGTACCGCGAGAAGTTGCTAGAAACTCTTTCAGAAGCTGACGATGCAATCATGGAGAAGTTCCTTGATGGCCAAGAATTCAGCACTGAAGAACTTCAAGCAGCTATCCGTCGCGCAACTCTTGCTTACAAGCTGACTCCAATCCTTACCGGATCTGCATTCAAGAACAAGGGTGTTCAACCCATGCTCGATGCAGTCGTCGCTTACCTTCCTTGCCCACTGGATGTGACTGCAGTTGAAGGTCACAAGATGGGTCACGAAGACGTCATCATTGAGCGCAAGCCAAGTGACTCCGAGCCATTCGCTGCACTCGCATTCAAGATCATGACCGACCCACACTTGGGCAAGCTCACCTACGTGCGCGTCTACTCAGGCCGTTTGAACACTGGAACGATGGTGTTGAACAGCGTGAAGGATCGCAAAGAGCGCATCGGCAAGATTTACCGAATGCATGCGAACAAGCGTGAAGAAATTCCTTCAGTGGGCGCCGGCGACATCGTTGCCGTCATGGGTCTCAAAGACACCACCACTGGTGAAACTTTGTGTGATGCATCGAACCCAGTAGTACTTGAGTCGATGACGTTCCCAGATCCAGTAATCCACATCGCTATTGAGCCAAAGACCAAGAGCGATCAAGACAAGCTTGGTGTTGCAATTCAGCGTTTGTCTGATGAAGACCCAACCTTCCATGTGCGTTCAGATGAAGAAACCGGCCAGACCATCATCGGTGGCATGGGCGAACTTCACCTCGAAGTACTCGTCGACCGCATGAAGCGCGAATTCAACGTTGAAGCAAACGTTGGCAAGCCTCAGGTTGCGTACCGCGAGACGATCACCAAGAAGGTCGAAAAGGTCGACTACACCCACAAGAAGCAATCGGGTGGTTCTGGCCAGTTCGGTCGCGTCATCATCGACCTCGAGCCAAACACCGATGAGGGTGGTGGCTACGCGTTCGTGAACAAGGTGACCGGTGGTCGCATTCCTCGCGAATACATCGGCTCAGTTGATGCAGGTTGCCGCGATTCACTCGAAAACGGAGTGCTTGCTGGTTACCCAATGGTTGACGTCAAGGTCACGCTTACCGACGGTGCGTACCACGATGTTGACTCGTCAGAACTCGCATTCAAGATCGCCGGCACCATGGCGTTCAAGGAAGCTGCACGCCGAGCAGGAGCTGTCATCCTTGAACCGATGATGGCTGTTGAAGTGACAACCCCAGAAGATTACATGGGCGATGTCATCGGTGACCTCAACTCACGACGCGGCCAGATCCAGGCCATGGAAGAGCGTTCCGGCGCTCGTGTTGTGAAAGCAGTTGTACCGCTGTCCGAAATGTTTGGTTACGTAGGAGATCTTCGTAGCCGCACACAAGGTCGTGCGTCGTACAGCATGCAATTTGACTCCTATGCACAGGTTCCTTCAAATGTGCAGGTGGAGATCATCGCTAAGGCTCGCGGCGAATAGTCGCGGATCAAAAAAAAAGAACACAAATATCCAAATATCCAAAACCCGATCCGCGATAACGCCGGACGGCTACACGACAAGGGAGAACTCAAATGGCAAAGGCCAAATTTGAGCGCACCAAGCCGCACGTCAACATCGGCACCATTGGTCACATTGACCATGGCAAGACGACCCTGACTGCTGCAATCACCAAGGTGCTGCACGACAAGTACCCAGATGTAAACCCATTCACTCCATTCGACATGATCGATAAGGCGCCAGAAGAGCGCCAGCGTGGTATCACGATTTCGATCGCACACGTCGAATACCAGACCGAAGGCCGTCACTACGCACACGTTGACTGCCCCGGACACGCTGACTACATCAAGAACATGATCACTGGCGCGGCTCAGATGGACGGCGCGATCCTCGTGGTTGCAGCGACCGATGGCCCAATGCCACAGACCAAGGAGCACGTGCTCCTTGCTCGCCAGGTTGGCGTTCCTTCAATCGTGGTTGCACTCAACAAGTGCGACATGGTTGATGACGAAGACCTTCTTGAACTCGTAGAAATGGAAGTTCGCGAACTTCTTTCAGCTTACGAATTCCCAGGCGACGACATTCCTGTTGTCCGCGTTGCAGCGTTCCCAGCACTTCAGGGCGATGCCAAGTGGGGCGAATCAATCTTGGCTCTTATGGACGCTGTGGATGAGTACATCCCAACGCCAGAGCGTGAAGTTGACAAGCCATTCCTTATGCCAGTTGAAGACGTCTTCACGATCACAGGTCGTGGAACTGTTGTCACCGGGCGTATCGAGCGTGGAATCGTCAAGGTCAACGAAGAAATCGAAATCGTCGGCATCCGCCCAGGTCTTCCTTTGAAGACCACGGTCACCGGTGTTGAGATGTTCCGCAAGTTGCTCGACGAAGGTCAAGCTGGCGAGAACGTCGGACTTCTTCTTCGTGGCACCAAGCGTGAAGACGTAGAGCGTGGCCAGGTGTGCTGCAAGCCAGGTTCGATCACTCCTCACACCGGCTTTGATGCTTCGGTCTACATCCTTTCCAAGGACGAAGGCGGCCGTCACACGCCGTTCTTCAACAACTACCGTCCACAGTTCTACTTCCGTACCACGGACGTGACCGGTGTTGTGACCTTGCCTGAAGGCAAAGACATGGTTATGCCAGGCGACAACACTGACATGTCGGTTGAACTGATTCAGTCAATCGCTATGGAAGAAGGCCTTCGCTTTGCAATCCGCGAGGGTGGCCGCACAGTTGGCGCCGGACGCGTTGTAAAAATCACGACCTAGTAGTTGATTGTTGGGGGCGGGCAACCGCCCCCAACAAACAACTTGCACGACCTGCTCTTCCTGTAACACAAATGCATTGGCACACGAGAAGTAAGGACACCAGCCACCATGGCGGGACAAAAGATCCGAATCCGGCTTAAGGCCTATGACCATGAGGTCATCGATTCATCGGCACGCAAAATTGTCGAGACGGTGATCCGCACAGGTGCATCGGTTGCTGGCCCAGTGCCATTGCCAACGGAAAAGAACGTGTACTGCGTGATTCGTTCACCTCACAAGTACAAGGACAGCCGTGAGCACTTCGAGATGCGCACTCACAAGCGCCTCATAGACATTCTCGACCCCACGCCAAAGACGGTTGATTCGCTTATGCGTCTCGACCTTCCGGCTGGTGTCGATATCGAGATCAAGCTGTAGGGACGACGATCACAATGGGCACCAACGTAAAGGGCGTACTGGGCACCAAGCTCGGCATGACACAGGTCTGGGATGAGAACAACAAAGTTGTTCCTGTCACAGTTGTGCAGGCTGGACCTTGTGTTGTAACCCAGGTACGCACTCCAGAGAACGACGGCTATTCAGCCGTACAGATCGCCTTCGGTGCGATCGATCCACGCAAGGTCAACAAGCCTGCTGCAGGTCACTTCGACAAGGCTGGGGTTACTCCTCGTCGCCACCTCGTTGAGATCCGCACGGCTGATGCTTCGGAGTACACCTTGGGCCAAGAGCTCACTGCTGAGACTTTCGAAGATGGCCAGCGCATCGACGTCACCGCAACGACTAAGGGCAAGGGCTTCGCCGGCGCCATGAAGCGCCATGGTTTCCATGGTCTTCGTGCATCGCATGGTGTTACTCGTAAGCACCGTTCCCCAGGATCAATCGGTGGCTGTTCAACACCTGGTCGTGTGTTCAAGGGTATGAAGATGGCCGGCCGTATGGGTGGCGATCGTCAAACAACCTTGAACCTCATCGTTCAAAGTGTTGATGCAGCCAATGGCCTGCTCCTGATTAAGGGTGCAGTTCCAGGACCTAAGGGCGCACTCGTGTTCGTCCGTACCGCAGTGAAGGAGGCGTAACGATGACTTCTGTTGACGTACGCACCCCAGCTGGCGCTACTGCCGGCAAGGTTGATCTTCCTGCTGAAATTTTCGACGTGCAGGTCAACGTTCCGTTGATCCACCAGGTTGTTGTTGCGCAGCTTGCAGCAGCACGCCAGGGCACACACGACACCAAGCGTCGTGGCGAAGTTCGCGGTGGTGGCCGTAAGCCTTATAAGCAAAAGGGCACCGGCCGTGCACGCCAGGGTTCGATTCGTGCGCCTCATTACGCAGGCGGCGGTGTAGCCCATGGACCACACCCACGTGACTATTCACAGCGCACACCTAAGAAAATGAAGGCTGCAGCACTTCGCGGCGCATTGTCTGATCGTGCTCGCGATGGCAAGTTGCATGTTGTTTCTGAACTCGTCAGTGGCGTGAAGCCTTCGACGAAGCAGGCACTTGCGTTGATCGCAGCGCTTGGTCTTGAGCAGGGTCGTGTGTTGGTTGCGATTACTCGTACCGATGACAACTCAGCTTTGAGCCTTCGCAACGTTCCTGCAGTCCACGTGCTGTACATCGATCAACTCAACACATACGACGTGTTGGTCAATGATCATGTGCTCTTCACCGAAGATGCACTCGAAGCTTTCATCGCTGGCAACCCAGCTGGTAAGAGTGTGAAAGCTGTTGCAACTGAGGGCGAGGTACAGGCATGAGAATCGCAGACCCACGCGACATTCTGATTGCACCAGTGGTGTCAGAAAAGAGCTATGCACTTCTTGACGAGAACAAGTACACGTTCCTCGTTTCGACCAGTGCAAATAAGACGCAAATCAAGATCGCAGTCGAAGAAGTTTTTGGTGTGAAGGTCACTTCAGTGAACACCATGAACCGTGCAGGCAAGCGCCTTCGCACTAAGACTGGTTTTGGTAAGCGTGCCGACACCAAGCGCGCAATCGTTTCTGTAGCAGACGGCGACCGCATCGACATCTTCGGAGGCCCGGTCTCCTGACCGGCCATCGATCACCAGAGGAACTGAAATGGGAATCCGTAAGTACAAGCCGACTACACCGGGCCGTCGTGGCTCGTCCGTAGCCGACTTTGTCGAGCTCACTCGGTCACAGCCGGAGAAGTCGCTCGTTCGTCCATTGCCGAAGAAGGGTGGCCGCAATAACAGCGGTCGCATCACCACTCGACATCAAGGTGGCGGCCACAAGCGCGCTTACCGCATCATTGACTTCAAGCGTTCTGACAAAGATGGTGTGCCGGCCAAGGTCGCTCACATTGAATACGATCCGAACCGCACCGCACGTATTGCATTGCTGCATTACGCGGACGGCGAGAAGCGTTACATCATTGCGCCTAACAAGCTCAAGCAGGGCGACGTTATTGAGACCGGCCCAACCGCCGATATCAAGCCAGGTAACTGCTTGCCAATGCGTAACATCCCCGTCGGCACCGTGATCCACGCTGTGGAACTCAAGCCAGGCGGCGGCGCGAAGATTGCCCGTTCCGCAGGAGCAAGCATTCAGCTTGTTGCTAAGGACGGTCCCTTCGCACAGTTGCGTATGCCATCCGGTGAAATCCGCAACGTTGATCTGCGCTGTCGCGCAACCATCGGCGAAGTTGGTAACGCTGAGCAGTCAAACATCAACTGGGGTAAGGCCGGCCGTATGCGTTGGAAGGGCAAGCGCCCAACCGTCCGCGGTGTCGCAATGAACCCGGTAGACCATCCACATGGTGGTGGTGAAGGTAAGACTTCTGGTGGCCGTCACCCGGTTAACCCGAACGGTAAGCCAGAAGGCCGTACGCGTAAGCGCAACAAGGCCAGCGATCAGTTCATCGTCCGTCGCCGCAAGACCGGCAAGAAGCGCTAAGGGAAGTCATGCCACGTAGCCTAAAAAAGGGTCCGTTCGTCGACGGCCATCTGATCAAGAAGGTCGACGCACAAAACGAAGCCGGAACAAAGACCATGATCAAAACTTGGTCGCGCCGCTCAATGATCGTGCCAGCAATGCTGGGTCACACGCTCGCTGTGCATGACGGCCGCAAGCACATCCCTGTTTTCGTCAGCGAAAACATGGTTGGACACAAGCTTGGTGAGTTCGCTCCTACACGTACCTTCCGGGGTCACATCAAGGACGACCGCAAGGCTAAGCGCCGCTGATCGCGATGCTTACTCAATCTCACACCACTACTGATCTACACGACGAAGCAAGGGGATAGCGATGGAAGCCAGGGCCCAGGCGCGGTACGTCCGCGTCACGCCCATGAAGGCGCGCCGCGTAATTGACCTCATCAGAGGCATGAACGCTAGCGACGCCCAGGCGGTATTGGCATTCGCACCACAGGCTGCAAGCGAGCCGATTGGCAAAGTACTTGCCAGTGCGATTGCGAATGCAACGAACAACCACGCGATGGACGCCCGTTCGCTCGTCGTGAGTGCGGCATACGTTGACGAAGGTCCAACGATGAAGCGAATCCGTCCACGCGCACAGGGTCGGGCTTACCGAATCCGCAAGCGCAGCAGCCACATCACCGTGGTTGTGTCCGACCAGAAGGAAGGGTGATTAAGCCATGGGTCAAAAAGTAAATCCGCATGGTTTCCGCCTCGGAATCACCACGGACTTCAAGTCGCGTTGGTTCGCTGATTCGCAGAAGCCAGGACAGCGCTACCGCGACTACGTCCAAGAAGACGTCAAGATCCGCAAGGTCTTGTCCGATGGCATGGAACGCGCCGGCATTTCCAAGGTAGAGATCGAACGTACGCGTGACCGCGTTCGTGTTGATATCCACACCGCGCGCCCAGGCATCGTCATTGGTCGTCGTGGAGCAGAAGCTGATCGGATTCGTGGCGATCTAGAAAAGCTCACCGGCAAGCAGGTCCAGTTGAACATCCTTGAGGTTAAGCAGCCTGAGCTCGATTCACAGCTGGTTGCCCAAGGCATTGCTGAGCAGTTGAACTCACGCGTTTCATTCCGTCGCGCTATGCGTAAGGGCATGCAGAGCACGATGAAGAGTGGCGCTAAGGGCATCCGCGTTCAGGTTTCAGGTCGTCTTGGTGGAGCAGAAATGTCACGCACCGAGTTCTACCGTGAAGGTCGCGTGCCATTGCACACGCTTCGCGCCGATATTGACTACGGCTTCTATGAAGCTCGTACCACGTTCGGTCGCATCGGTGTAAAGGTCTGGATCTACAAGGGCGATGCACTTCCAACTCGTTCCGAGCGTGAAGCAGCAGCAGCTGCAGCGCGTCTTGGTGGAGCACGTGGCCCAGCCGCAGCATCACGACCACGTCGTGGCGCCGCAGCTGATGCAACCGTTGAACCAGTCGTTGAAGCAACCGAAGCTGCTGCCCCCGAGGTAGTAGTTGAAGCAGCTGCAGTCGGAACGGAGGCGTAATTCATGTTGATTCCACGCCGCGTAAAGCACCGTAAGCAGCATCACCCAACTCGCCGAGGTGTGGCGAAGGGTGGCACGGAGGTTACCTTCGGCACCTACGGGCTCCAAGCTCTTGAGCATGGCTACATCACGAACCGTCAGATTGAGTCGGCTCGTATCGCCATCACCCGCCACATTCGTCGTGGCGGCAAGGTTTGGATCAATATCTATCCTGACCGTCCGTTGACCAAGAAGCCTGCGGAAACTCGCATGGGTTCCGGTAAGGGTTCACCTGAATGGTGGGTCGCCAACGTGAAGCCAGGTCGGATCATGTTTGAACTGAACTACCCAGATGCGAAGGTTGCGCATGAAGCACTTACTCGTGCCATGCACAAACTTCCAATGAAGTGCCGAATTGTTCGGCGCGATGAAGCAGGTGAGCAGTAATGGCAGCAGGTACCCAGGCCGGCGAATTGCGTAATCTCGATGACGCAGAGCTGACCGCAAAGCTTCGCGAAGCAAAGGAAGAACTTTTCAACCTTCGCTTCCAAGGTGCAACCGGACAACTTGAGAACCACGGTCGACTTCGCGCAGTGCGCAAAGACATCGCTCGGATCTACACGATCCTGCGAGAGCGTGAGCTAGGCATCACCCCAGTTCAGGGTGGAGCAGCATGAGTGCGAAAGAGGCAAGTGTGAGTGACGTCAAGCGCGGATACCGCAAGACTCGTGAGGGTCTTGTCGTCAGCGATAAGATGGACAAGACAGTGGTGGTTGCAGTCGAAGACCGCTTCAAGCACCCGCTTTACGGCAAGGTCGTGCGTCGCACGAGCAAGCTCAAGGCACACGACGAGGCAAACGCAGCCGGTATCGGCGACCGCGTGCTTCTGATGGAAACCCGCCCGTTGTCAGCGACAAAGCGCTGGCGCGTAGTGGAAATCCTCGAAAAGGCCAAGTAAGTCAGTTCCGCCAGGCTCTTTAAAGAGAACCGGCAGACGATCAGGAGAATGAAGTGATTCAGCAAGAGTCGCGACTACGTGTCGCTGACAACACGGGTGCCAAGGAGCTCTTGTGCATTCGTGTACTTGGCGGCTCCGGGCGCCGTTATGCCGGAATTGGCGACGTCATTGTTGCCACGGTGAAGGACGCTATTCCAGGTGGCGGAGTGAAGAAGGGTGACGTCGTCAAGGCTGTCATCGTTCGCACAAAGAAGGAACGCCGCCGTCCGGATGGCTCGTACATCCGTTTCGATGAGAACGCTGCTGTCATCCTTAAGGCTGACGGAGAGCCTCGCGGCACTCGCATCTTCGGACCTGTTGGTCGCGAACTGCGCGACAAGAAGTACATGAAGATCATTTCACTAGCTCCGGAGGTGTTGTAAACATGTCGACACTAAACATCCGTAAGGGCGATCTGGTCCAGGTTATTTCTGGCAAAGACCGCGGAGTTAAGGGCAAGGTCATCGAAGTTCTTCCTGACGCAAATCGGGTGATCGTCGAAGGTGTGAATCGCGTTAAGAAGCACACCAAGGTCGGTCAGAACGCAGGCGGCGCGCAAACTGGTGGGATCGTCACCGTTGAAGCGGCAATTCATGCTTCTAACGTCATGATCATTGATCCAGAAGATGGTCGCCCAACTCGCATTGGCTTCCGTAAGGAAACAGTTGAGAAGCGTCGTCCAGACGGCTCAACCTACGAAGCGCAGCGCAGCATTCGTGTTTCGCGTCGCACAGGTAAGGACATCTGAGCATGACTGAAACTAAGACTCCGCCACGCTTAAAGGCGAGGTACCGCGCAGAAATCGTTCCTGCATTGAAAAGCGAATTTGAATTCGCCAACATCATGCAGGTCCCAGGGTTGGTCAAGATTGTTGTCAACATGGGCGTCGGCGAAGCTGCTCGTGACTCAAAGCTCATCGAAGGCGCGATTCGCGACCTCACCGAGATCACCGGCCAAAAGCCACAGGTCACCAAAGCACGCAAGTCCATCGCACAGTTCAAGTTGCGCGAAGGTCAGCCAATTGGTGCGCACGTGACTCTTCGTGGCGACCGCATGTGGGAATTTTGCGATCGGTTGCTTTCGCTCGCGCTTCCTCGCATCCGTGACTTCCGCGGCCTGTCACCAAAGCAATTTGATGGCAGCGGTAACTACACGTTTGGTCTCACAGAGCAGTCAA
>JBIIAA010000161.1:0-3248 GCA_044240165.1 Candidatus Nanopelagicales bacterium | reverse complement strand
TGGATTCAAAGGTGCAGTGTTGACCACAAGCGACTTCCATTTCGATGAAGTCGTCGTGACTAGTCTTCCGGATTTTGTTTCCTTGATCTGGGCGATGATGCCGCCATCGCCAATTTGTTGACGCGATGTTCCGATGTATTCCAGCCCAGAAGAATTCTGGGTGTAGTCCTTGGCAATTAATCCAAGGGTCAGCGGGTATGCGGCTGTGAAATGAATTGTCTCAGAGTTAAATGAGCGCTCAGTGGTGATCGGAACCGAATCTTCACCTACGAGTTTTCCGTTGGCATACAACGCGAACCAGTTGTCGGCCCAGACTTCAGCGGTGAATTCAACTTGTTTCGTCTTGGTTGGCAGAGCTTGAGCTGGTGATGCGAGTGCACCAAAAATCATGAGTCCAAGACCTATAAGGATTGAGCCGACGAATACTCGTTTCGATTTCATGGCAGCACACTAGACAGTAGATTCAGGAGTGCGCTACCAAGGAAGCCATTCCTTACAGAACCTTGGTTGAACTCACAGACTTCTCACATGATTAAACGCAATTCTTCACACATTCGAATCCAAAGCGCGTAAAGGAGAAGGTAATGCCACATGATTCAGCAGGCACCGGACATGGCCACGACATTCACCATTTGCCAGAGCTGGACAGACGTTCGCTCCTCGTTGGCGCCGGTGTCGCTAGCTCATTGGGCCTGCTGTCGATGCTTCTGAAGCCCGCCAGTGCCTTTGCCGCAACTTCGCCAACCGCATCACTCCCTGGTTTCTCAGCATTCGCGAGGTCAGTGAAGGTCATCCGTAGCGGAAAGTATTACCTCGTTGAAAGCAGCGGCATGCCTGACCACAACATGATGGTTGGCATTAAGAGTTGGCAGCAACAGGTGCCAACGATGAAGGACTACACCGGTACTAGTGCTTGGTCGATCCCAACGTCCCCGGTCATCAGTAGTGCACCCATCTCTGCAAAGAATCATTTCCTGCGAGGAGCCATAGCGTTAGCAGTTAACGGAGTACCAATCTTCAATGCCTTGAACAATCGTGGTGACGATGCCTACCTGGCGGGAGAACTCGATGATTGGGGCGGTCATTGTGGAAAGGCCGATGATTATCACTATCACGTGGCACCCCTTCACCTACAGAGCATTGTCGGCCGGGCAGCCCCAATTGCTTATGCGCTGGATGGATTTCCAATCTACGGCACTACAGAAACAGATGGAGGGAAAGTCGTTGGGCTTGATGAGTTCAATGGCCATTTCGATAAGAAGAAGAAGTACCACTATCACGGCACTGCTTCATATCCGTATATCAACGGCGGGTTTAAAGGCATAGTTAGCGAAGTTGACGGGCAAGTCTCGCCGCAACCATCGGCTGGTGCGTTTGGACCTCCGGGTGAGCCACTTCGCGGTGCAACGATCACCGGCTTTCAAAAGGTTGGTGACAACCACTATGACCTCGCCTACACACTCAACGGCGGCACGTATCACGTGAATTACACAGCGACGCTGGATCGTATGGCGGTGGATTTCATTGATCCGCAAGGCAATGTGCGCAACGAGGTGTATCAGCGCAAGGTGCGTTAATTCTCAGTAGAACTTTGCGCGAGTGGGAATGTTAAATGCACTGCGAGTCCGCCTAGTTCGCTCTTTTTCAATTCAATTGTGCCGTTCTCGGAATTAACGATGCCGCGCACAATACTCATGCCCAAGCCGGAGCCGCCGGATTCACGCGAGCGTGATTGATCAAATCTTTGGAAGAATTGAATGCCTTTTGTGTAAGCGGCGTCTGGGAGTCCAGGGCCAGCGTCTTCAATGACAAGGTCAACCTCATGGCGATTTCGTTTCAAGGTGACACGAACTGCATCGTGGGTATTCGTATGCCGGCGAATATTCGAAAATACGTTTGCAAGCAGCTGTGTCATGAGTTCAGGGGAGCACAGGACATTCATGTTAGGCGCGAGATCTTTGGTCAACGGACGGTCTGGTTCGAGTTGCTCTAGAACAGAGATCCCATGCTCGGCTGCGGATGAGAGGTCGAATACTTCTCTTACTCGTTGCGCATTTTCGGAGAGTTCTGCAATAAGTAAAAGATCATGGATGAGTGATTCCATGCGATCAATCTCAGTAGACATGCGTGAATAGAAGCGCTCAAGCTGTGCGGGATCCGAAGTGCGATTACTTGAAAGCAACTCAACGTAACCTTTGATTACCGTGAGTGGTGTGCGAAGTTCATGGGATGCATCACCGAGAAACTCCTGCATATTCTTCTGTCGTTCTTCCAACGACGTCACCAGGTTGCCAAGTTGCCGGTCTTGCCGGAAGAAGATCCAGGTGAAGAGTGAACCGAGAATCATCATCACCGCGGTGAAGAGTGACAAAAGTTTGAGTTGTTCGGTTCGGCTGTTATTGAGCGGTTCCAAGGAGGTAGCGACAAGGAGGTAATCCTGATCACCGAGTGCTACTGAAGTCATTCGCACTGGGCCAGGTGCATCAAGAGTGATCGGCTGGTCGAGTGCATCTTGAATTTGTGCAGAAGTTGGTGCAGTGGTCAATCCACCTGTAGCAAGAGTGAGTTCGACAATGTCACCATCGGGATCAACATAAGTGATCGAGACAGGGAAAGGACTCTCTTCGGCCAAGAACTGACTTAGCATAAGCGGATCATCCGAGGTGGTGCTGAGTTGCTGCGAGTAATCGGTCAGGACAGAATCGATGCGATCTAATTCCACGGATTCGGACCGATAGATAGCGAAGCCGCCGACAGCGATTGCTACGAAAGCAATAATGAGCGTGACGGTAATCGTCAGACGTGTTTGTAGTTTCACTACATTGCCAGAAGTTGAAAACCAGCTCCGCGCACGGTGTGAATGCCCTCGAAGTCATCTCGATGCAATTTTTTGCGAAGATAAGAAATGTAGGTATCGACGACAGAAGTGTTGCTCTCGAAATCGATGTCCCAGACTGCGCGCAGAAGTGCTTCTTTGGATACGACAAATCCCGAACGCATCATGAGCTCTTCAAGCAACCGGAATTCAGTTTGGGTGAGCTCTACCGGCTCGTCTTCAAACTTCACGAGATGTCGATTTTGATCAAGAGTGATCGGTCCGCATTGCAAAACAGCATTAGTGCTTTGCGACGGCATGGTGCGCCGAAGCACAGCCGCGATCCGCAAGACGAGTTCTTCTAGGCCGAAAGGCTTTGTCACGTAGTCATCGGCACCGAGTTTGAGCCCAGTAGTGATGTCAGCGCGGTCGC
>JBIIAA010000066.1:0-11492 GCA_044240165.1 Candidatus Nanopelagicales bacterium | reverse complement strand
AGTCGCACGTTGCCGTTCCACAGATCGGCGCGATGTTCGAAGGCGACGCGAGTCGTAAGCGCACGCTTGTAGAGCATGGATTCCGCCTGCCCTCAGCTATGGACAACCGGCCATTGCGTTGGTCTGAGTTTGAAGAGCGGGTCGGCCAGCGCGTGTATTTGTCAGCAACGCCGGGGCCGTATGAGCTTGCGGCATCTCAGGGTGATGTAGTGCAGCAGGTTATTCGACCTACAGGCCTTGTTGACCCAGAGATCGTTCTGAAACCGACTGAGGGTCAAATCGACGACCTCATGGATGAGATCAAGGCACGGGCCGCACGAGATGAGCGGGTTCTCGTGACCACTCTTACCAAGCGGATGTCTGAAGACCTCACCGACTACCTGCTTGAGCATGGGATTCGAGTGCAGTACTTGCACTCAGAGGTTGACACCCTTCGACGCGTGGAGTTGTTGCGCGAATTACGCATGGGTGTTTTCGATGTGTTGATTGGTATCAACTTGTTGCGTGAGGGGCTCGATCTTCCTGAAGTGTCTCTTGTAGCGATTCTCGATGCGGATAAGGAAGGTTTCCTGCGTTCAGAGCGTTCGCTCATTCAGACCATTGGGCGCGCTGCGCGTAACGTTTCTGGCCAAGTACATATGTATGCCGACAAGATTACGCCATCGATGCGTAACGCGATTGACGAAACCACCAGGCGTCGCGATATCCAAATTGCCTATAACAAAGAACGCGGCCTGGATCCTCAGCCCCTTCGCAAGAAGATCGCGGATATCACCGATCTGTTAGCACGTGAAGATGCAGATACTGCAGCCTTGGTTGAGCAAGTGAATTCTGCTAAAAATAAGAGACGGATACCAGCGCACCAGAGTGATCTCATCCAACTCATAGATGACCTGACAGCCCAGATGCATCTAGCCGCCACTGAACTACAATTTGAGTTGGCGGCACGGCTGCGAGATGAAGTTCGAGACCTCAAGAAGGAACTACGCGGAATGCAGGAGGCGACAGGTCGATGATTGTTCCTACCTGGATGTGGCTCGCAACTATCGCTGGTTTCGTACTCGTCATCTTTATCGATCTCGTAATCGTTGATAGGCGGCCGCACGCCTTTACAACAAGAGAAGCAGGTGTATGGGTTGGCGTGTACATGGCGCTGGCCGCAGTCTTCGCGGTTTTCTTATCTCTTTACTTCGGATGGTCCTACGGTGGACAGTTCGTCGCTGGATATTTGACGGAGTATTCACTCAGCGTGGATAACCTCTTCGTATTTCTGGTCTTAATGACGTCTTTCGCGGTACCCGCCGTTTTGCAACACCGGGTGCTACTCGTGGGTGTTGTGATCGCGTTGGTGTTGCGTGCCATCTTGATTTTGATCGGCGCTGAACTCATTGCTCGGTTCGCGGCCATCTTTTACCTGTTTGGCGTCTTCCTGTTCTTCACAGCCTGGAAGGTCTGGACCTCCAAGGATGAAGACCCAGATCCGCAAGGTAATGGACTTGTTCGATTTGTGTCGAAGCGATTTGCGGTGTCACCGGACTATGACGGTAATCGGTTGTCTACCAAGGTGGCTGGTAAATGGATGTTGACGCCGATGGCCTTGGTCATGCTGGCAATCGGTACGACTGACATCCTTTTCGCGCTCGACAGCATTCCGGCAGTATTTGGCATCACTAAGATCGCTTTCATTGTTTTCGCTGCCAATGCATTCGCGCTAATGGGGCTGCGTCAACTGTATTTCTTGCTCCAGGGTCTCATGGAGCGATTGAGATTGTTAAATTATGGATTGGCCATCATTTTGGCTTTTATTGGTGCAAAGTTAATTCTTGAGGCCATTCATGAAACAACATCGCTTAATGTTCCGGTAATACCAATTTGGCTGTCATTGGCAGTCATCGTAGGAGTTCTTGCAATCACGGCATTCCTAAGTTTACGCAGTGGCTCAGTGAATGATTCATCTCAGGAAATGGAAAAATCATAAACATGGATACGCCAATGTGGCTGTGGTTCGTCACCATAATTGGGATCATCGTCTTGGTCCTCATGGATTTTGTAGTTGTGAGCAGGAAACCACATGATGTGCAATTCAAGGAAGCTGCCCTGTGGTCAATCTTCTACGTAGGTGTAGCTATTGCTTTCGGGGTTGGCTTAATCTTCTGGCAGGGCGCAGCTATTGGCACTGAGTTCTACACCGCATATCTGGTGGAGAAGTCGCTGAGCGTAGACAATCTATTTGTCTTCATCATCATCCTGGCCCAGTTCGCCGTACCAACCGTCTTACATCAACGAGTCTTGCTCTTTGGCGTGGTGCTTGCCTTAGTTCTTCGCGCGATCTTCATCGCAGTGGGTGCGGCAGCCTTGGCTGCATTTTCATTTACGTTTGTTATCTTCGGCGCGATTCTCATTTGGACGGGTATTCAGTTGGCTCGTCACCGTGACGAAGACCCTGACCCAATGGATAGCAAAGTTGTGCGGCTGGTCCATCGACGCATTCCTTCGACTACGGAATATGACGGAACGAAACTCTTCACCCGCATCGGTGGTAAGAAGCTAGCAACTCCGCTACTAACTGTCATGATCACGATCGGTATTACAGATCTACTCTTTGCTTTGGATTCAATTCCTGCGACCTTCGGGGTCACGCAACAGGCCTACCTCGTCTTCACAGCCAATGCTTTCGCACTACTTGGCCTGCGAGCACTGTACTTCTTGCTTAAGGGACTGCTCGATAAGCTCATCTATCTGTCGACGGGCCTGGCGGTGATTTTGGTCTTCATCGGCTTCAAGCTTGTCTTGACATTTGCGCACGAAACGTGGCCAAGCGTTCCAAAAATTCCAACTGTTGCCTCACTGGTTGTGATCGCAGTTGTGTTAGTCGTTGTAGCCGTTGCATCGTTGATCAAGGTTCGCCGGGATCCCAGTGCGATTGCTCACGCAGGACGCCTAACGGACGCTCCAGACAAGAGCGAAACTAACTAGGTCCTTGAAGGTCTTTTATCGCGGTTATCACAGCGAGTAAGACTTCTTGTTTTGTCTCTGCAGTGGAGTTATCGCCACAGACTCTGCGATACATCTGACTTGGCGAAACCTCGATGTCACCGTGGCCTGAACCTGGGATCACAGTGACCGATCCTGGCCGATTTTTTTGAAGAAATTTCTCGAGTTCGCCTTGCCGGTTGCACGGGCTAGGGGGAGCGAGCACCGCTCGGATCGCTGTGGATTGCAACTCAGTCCAAGCTTTCTTCATGAGATGGTTTGGGCTGTCGTTTCCATCGACCATGACGATTCCCTTGATCTCAATTCTCTGTTGCAGAAGCTGCGTAGCTAACCAAGAACCAGCGGCGGCACCGGCGGAATGGCCAACAATCGTGATTGATTCACCCTGCAAGCGCGGGGCTATCCTTCGGGCAATCGCATTGAGATGTCGGGTTGAATTCATCAAGATGGGTGCCCAACGTGGTGCGAGCTCTGGACGCAAACATGACCACCCCTGTTCCGCGCAGGCTTTTGCGAAAGCGTCAAGGTGCTGTGGGCCACGGGTAAACCCATGCAGAGCTAAAACGATCATGGTTTCAAGATACGCGGTTGGGTACTTGGGTGGCTCATCAAAGACACTTGAAAATATCGATGTAATGGTGCCAATTTTGAAAGCCCTTTAGGTTACATTTTCACGTGCTGGGGGCACTTCATCCCAAGGAGCTATGTATGTCTGTTTATGAGGGAATCGCGTCATGAAGCGCGGACTTCCGTTGTCTATCGGAGCCGTTGTGATCGTGTGTTTGACCGGCGCTCTTGGGGGATGTTCGTCGAACTCTTCTGAACCATCCAGTGCACCGTCGACTGAAGCGTCGCCCGATTCGGGTGTCGCACAGCCGGAGGCGACAGTCAGCAGCGGTGTCGCGACGTACACAGTGCCCCAAGATGTGCAAGACACGTATTTCAACGCTATCTGTATTGGTCCTGGATCGAAATTGGGCATGGGCGGCACTTTTGATGAAGTAACCAAGACCTGTACTGATCCCAGCGGTAATCAAACAACCCAGGCTGACGGGCTAGCTGCCTTGTTGCGTTCCACACCTGACGAGATGCGCTCATCAACACAATTCATGGTGGTCCAAGTGGGCAAGCCAGTTGCTGGCTGTCCAACAGCGGACGAATACAACACAGTCGCAGATCTGACCATCACAAACTCGTGCGTAGAAAACGCCATGATGGCGCTGTCTGTCTATCTGACTTCCTGAGAGGCTCTGCGAGCATTCTGATCAGTGCAGACTTCACACCATTGGCCTCAGCCAAGTGCCTGATTCGGCTACCCGAGAAGAATTTCTCTAGGTGCGGAGTGGGTTGCTCACCATTGGCGATCGCGCCATTCTTGGAGGTGTGGTCGCTGTTCGCCCAGGGTGGTGTCACCGCCGTGACCAGGGTAGATCCACGTTTCATCCGGAAGCGCATTAAAGATCTTCTCTTCGACTCCGTCTAAAAGAGTCTGGAACTTGTCGGTGTCGCCCCACGTGTTGCCGAGACCGCCGGGGAATACCGAGGGGATAAGGGGCAATCGCCTTGAATTCCTCTAAGTGCTGGTCATGGCCGGGGTCGAACCGGCGACGTTGGCGAGTTTCAGATGGGTGCTTGACCTACATGTAGGTCTTCACGGCTGACCGACACGAGTGCATGCGCTGTGTGTGGCATGTCGGGCAGAATCATCGACCGCATTCAGAATGTTGTGCCTTCAGGTGGAACCTTCTTTGAATAGAGTATGTGTGTATTACGCTGGCGGGTGCTTGTGCACCTTGGTATGCGCTCTGCCGGATTTCCTCGTTGGAGTGTTGATCTTCAACGATGGGTAGATCGAAATGTCGGTTGTGAAGTCTGTACGTATCCAGCGGTTCCTTTCTTTCGTTTCGGTGTTGCTGATAGCGGCCACCGGAATGCTGATGGGTGCTGAGGCTGCGAAAGCTGATCAGGCTGGCTTCACGTGGACGAGCCAGGCCAGTGCTGCGGACAACGTCTGGCTTGGGGTGACGTATGGCAATGGGTTGTTTGTTGCTGTCGCTAGGACGGGTTCGGGTAATCGGGTGATGACGTCTCCTGATGGCATCACGTGGACCAGTCGTACAAGTGCTGCGGACAACAGCTGGAAGTCGGTGACGTATGGCGGTGGGTTGTTCGTTGCCGTCTCATACTCCGGGACAGGTAACAGGGTGATGACGTCTCCTGATGGCATCACCTGGACGAGTCGCACCAGTGCTGCTGACAACAGCTGGAAGTCGGTGACGTATGGCGGTGGGTTCTTTGTTGCCGTCGCAGACTCCGGGACAGGTAACAGGGTGATGACGTCTCCTGATGGCATCACCTGGACGAGTCGCACCAGTGCTGCTGACAACTCCTGGTATTCGGTGACGTATGGCGGTGGGTTCTTTGTTGCCGTCGCAGACTCCGGGACAGGTAACAGGGTGATGACGTCTCCTGATGGCATCACGTGGACCAGTCGTACAAGTGCTGCGGACAACCGCTGGATCTCGGTGACGTATGGCAATGGGTTGTTCGTTGCCGTCTCATACTCCGGTACGGGTGATCGGGTGATGTCGTCTCCTGATGGCATCACCTGGACTATTCGCACGAGTGCTGCTGACAAACAATGGGAGTCGGTGACGTATGGCGGAGGGTTGTTTGTTGCTGTCGCCTCTCTTGGCACGGGTATTCAGGTGATGTCGTCTCCTGATGGCATCACCTGGACGAGTCGCACCAGTGCTGCTGACAACAGCTGGTATTCGGTGACGTACGGCAATGGACTGTTTGTTGCCGTCTCATACTCAGGAACGGGTAATCGGGTGATGACCTCTGGGCTCTTCAGTAGTGCTCCATCGTCTAATTCAGCCGTGGTTCCTGCGGTGCCTGATGTATTGCAGGCAGTGGGACGGCCTGCAACGGGATGCGCGACCTACGTTTCCACTGGTGGCGATAACAAGGGCAATATTGCGGGTACCGGTTGGAATCCTTCATGGGCGCAGTGGATGAATAACGGACTCGGGGGTGACGTGTGTGTGCGCATGCTGGGTTACAACATGAATACCAGTAGCTGGTTTATTCGCTAACACAGACAGATGCGCTTATATCTTCGCTCGTAAAAGAGTGTGGAGACCATCATTTGCGGAGATCACCATTGGCGCTCGCGCCATTCTTGGAGGTGTGGTCGCTGTGCGCCAAGGGTGGTGTCGCTGCCGTGACCAGGGTAGATCCAAGTCTCATCCGGAAGCGCATTAAAGATCTTCTCTTCGACTCCGTCTAAAAGAGTCTGGAACTTGTCGGTGTCGCCCCAGGTGTTGCCGAGGCCTCCGGGGAAAAGGCAGTCCCCAGTAAAACAGTGCGCGGTGCCCTCGGGATCGTCGTAGACAAAGGCGATGGATCCATCTGTATGTCCGATGAGGTGGATCACTCGCAGTCGCACCTTGCCTACCTGCAGGTGCGAGCCTTCTTCTAAGAAGACATCCGTGGGCACTGGAATCCCTGGCGCATCGATTGGGTGAGCCATCGTCGTGGCGCCGGTAGCCCGCACCACATCAGCCAAACTGCCCCAGTGATCTTGATGCTGATGGGTGGTGATCACGGTTTTGAGCGTGTCCCCGGTCAGGACCAAAAGGCGATCAGTCTCGGCCGCGGCATCGATCAGTGCCTGTTCACCGGTCTCTCGGCAGCGCAGCAGATAGCTGTTGTTGTCATAGGGGCCAACGGCCAGTTTGCTGATGATCAATTCAGGAAGCTCTCGGACATCACCCGGGCCACCTACGCGCACGTTGCCGGTATACATTCTTTCTGTCCCTTCAGAAGTCCGTTGAACCACAAAATGAGATGAGGCGTCGTGCACGACCGTCTGGTCATTCGCGGAGCCCGCGAGCACAACCTTAAGGACGTATCCCTAGATTTGCCGCGTGACGCACTAATTGTGTTCACGGGTCTGTCTGGGTCAGGTAAATCCAGCTTGGCTTTCGACACGATTTTCGCCGAAGGTCAACGCCGATATGTCGAGAGCCTGTCGGCATATGCGCGCCAGTTCCTAGGGCAAATGGATAAGCCGGATGTTGATTTCATCGAAGGTCTGTCACCAGCGGTATCCATTGATCAGAAATCGACCTCGAAAAACCCACGCTCAACCGTGGGCACAATCACCGAGGTCTACGACTACCTGCGTTTGCTTTACGCACGCATTGGCAAGCCCCATTGCCCGGTATGTGGGGATGAAATCTCTCGGCAAAGCCCGCAGCAGATTGTTGATCAAGTTCTTGGTTTGACTGAAGGCGCCCGCTTTCAGGTTCTCGCTCCAGTAATCCGCGAGCGCAAAGGCGAATACTCCGAGCTTTTCCGCACCCTGCAAACCCAGGGCTATTCCCGTGTTCGCGTCGATGGCGTGGTCTACGGCATGGATGAACTTCCCACCCTTAAGAAACAAGAGAAGCACTCGATTGAAGTTGTGGTTGACCGGTTAGCGGTAAAGGCCGATTCACGCCGACGGCTCACAGACTCTGTTGAAACGGCGCTCAAGCTTGCCTCTGGCTTGGTGATTCTTGATTTTGTAGATCTGGCCGAAGATGATCCACATCGCGAACGTATTTTCAGTGAGCACCTAGCCTGCGCGAAAGACGAACTTTCATTCGAAGAGTTGGAACCGCGCTCGTTTTCATTCAACTCTCCCTTTGGCGCTTGCCCTGAGTGCACCGGTCTTGGCACGCGTCGAGAAGTCGATGCCGAACTCGTCGTGCCTGATCCCAGCGCAACACTGAACGAGGGTGCAATCGCTCCGTGGGCTGGGGGATTGGTCTCGGACTATTTCCGTCGCCTCCTTGAGTCACTTTGCGAAGAGCTAGATATTGATATGGATACACCTTGGGAAAAGTTGCCGGCTAAGGCGCGCAAGGCAATCATGAATGGCCACGAAGCTGAAGTACATGTGAAGTATCGAAACCGTTATGGCCGCACTCGTTCGTACACGACTGGTTTCGAAGGCGCCCTTGCTTATGTTGCTCGTCGTCATTCGGAAACGGAAAGTGATTCCGCGCGAGAACGGTTCGAGGGATTCATGCGGGAGGTGCCTTGCCATGCATGTCATGGGTCACGCCTCAAGCCACTTTCGCTAGGCGTAACAGTTAATGGTCATTCGATTGCAGATGTTGCAGCATTACCAATTGGCGAGACTGCATCGATGCTCTTAGGTCTGAAGTTGTCGGCAAGAGATTCCAAAATCGCAACTCGGGTACTTAAAGAAGTAAACGAGCGACTTCAATTCTTGGTAGACGTCGGACTGCACTACTTATCCCTTGATCGCGCAGCAGGAACGCTCGCAGGCGGTGAGGCACAACGTATTCGCCTTGCCACGCAGATCGGATCTGGTCTGGTTGGTGTGTTGTATGTCTTGGATGAGCCAAGCATCGGCTTGCATCAACGCGATAACCGGCGACTTATTGACACGCTCATTCGGTTGCGCGATCTGGGTAACACTTTGATCGTCGTCGAACACGATGAAGACACGATCCGGATGGCCGATTGGGTAGTCGATATTGGCCCAGGCGCTGGTGAGCATGGCGGCCAAGTTGTCGTCAGCGGTACCGTCGAAGATCTACTGGCTAATCCAGAGTCGATTACTGGGCAGTATTTGACGGGCAAGCGCAAGGTTGAAATACCTGAAACGCGTCGCCCATCCACTGATCGCAAAATCACCGTTCACGGAGCAACGGAACATAATCTCCAAAATGTCACCGTTGATTTCCCCTTGGGTCAACTCGTTGCCGTCACTGGGGTCAGTGGTTCAGGTAAATCCACGCTGGTCAACGATGTGTTGTATTCGGTATTGGCTCGTGACCTCAATGGGTCGAGGCATGTGCCAGGCAGACATAAGAAGGTCACCGGTTTAGAAAACGTTGATAAAGTTGTTCACGTAGATCAGTCACCAATTGGTCGCACCCCGCGAAGCAACCCAGCCACTTACACGGGAGTTTTCGACCACGTACGTAAATTGTTCGCGGACACCCCAGAGGCGAAAGTTCGTGGATATCTGCAAGGTCGATTCTCGTTCAACGTCAAGGGTGGACGGTGCGAATCGTGCTCGGGGGATGGAACGATCAAGATTGAAATGAACTTCCTTCCAGACGTATACGTTCCTTGCGAAGTTTGTAACGGAGATCGCTACAACCGCGAGACCCTTGAAGTTCATTTCAAGGGCAAGAGCATCGCCGATGTGTTGGATATGCCAATTGAACAGGCGAAAGAATTCTTTGCAGCCGTACCTGCGATTTCTCGGCACCTGACAACTTTGGTTGAAGTGGGCTTGGGGTATGTGCGTCTTGGTCAATCTGCGCCCACTCTTTCGGGCGGTGAAGCTCAACGAGTCAAGTTGGCAGCCGAACTTCAGAAGCGTTCGACAGGTCGAACGATTTACGTATTGGACGAGCCAACGACCGGTTTACATTTTGAAGATATTCGTAAATTGCTTGCGGTATTGCATTCACTTGTTGACAAAGGAAACTCAGTTATCGTCATTGAACACAATCTCGATGTGATCAAAACTGCGGACTGGGTGATCGATATGGGTCCTGAGGGTGGGTCTGGCGGAGGCACCGTTGTCGCCCAGGGAACACCTGAAGAGGTAGCAACTGTGAAGGCTAGCCACACGGGCTCATTCTTGGCCCAAATGTTGCCGGCTGCGAGTCGCGCAGCCACAAAGCGCCGAAAGTCCTAGGCTTTCCACGGAGGAGATGACATGTCAGAAAATGGGTTGGTGAATCGTCGTAAGGTCTTGGCCGGCACAGGTATCGTCGCCGTTGGCGCTGTAGTTGCCGCTTGCTCGTCGTCCAATGAGGGTTCGCCCGCGGCAACTGAGGACACAGCAATTGGTGGCACCAAGGTTGGAGCCACTGGAACGGTCCTCGCGGCGGTGGCAGATGTACCTGTCGGTGGTGGTGTCGTCATCAGTGATCCGCCAGTTGTGGTGACCCAGCCCAAGGCTGGCGAGATCAAGGGATTCACTGCCATTTGTCCACATGCCGGTTGCCTCGTCGGTTCTGTGACCGCAGACGAAATTATCTGTCCTTGCCACGGTTCCAGATTCTCAGCGGTCGATGGTTCGGTGACTTCTGGACCAGCTCAACAAGGTTTGGCACCTGCAGCTGTTTCGGTGCAAGGCGCAAACGTCGTCTTGGCTTAAATCGCATGGGAAACGAATCGCCGTTACGCCCACCAACGGGAACGATTCCTACCGAGCCAGGTGTCTATCGGTTCCGCGATGCCACCGGACGCATCATTTATGTTGGCAAGGCGCTGAACCTGCGCTCCAGGCTAGCGAATTACTTTCAGGATCCAGCCACGTTGCATCCGCGTACCGCCAGCATGATTGCTACGGCCCGCGAGGTTGATTGGGTCGTTGTCGGAACTGAAGTTGAAGCACTGACTTTGGAATACGCCTGGATCAAAGAATTTGATCCGCGATTCAACGTTAAGTTTCGCGACGATAAAACCTACCCGTACCTTTCGTTTAACCTTTCTGATCCTTTTCCTCGAGTCGCAGTTGTGCGCGAAGCAAAGAAAGTTGGAACTCGATACTTCGGTCCATATGCGCACGCCTGGGCTCTGCGGGAGATGGTCGACGAGTTATTAAAGGTATTTCCGGTGCGGTCTTGTCGGGATGGCGTCTTTGCGCGAGCCAAACACGTGGGCCGTCCGTGTCTGTTGGGCTATATCGATAAATGCAGTGCACCGTGTGTTGGAAAAGTCTCTGAAGATGAACACCGCGGAATAGTTCTGGATTTTTGCACCTTCATGGCTGGCAATGGTGAAGGCTTCGTGAAGCAGCTTGAACTTCAGATGAACGACGCTGCATCGGGGGAACATTACGAAGAAGCGGGGCGCTTGCGTGATCGCATCGGCGCACTGCGGCGTTCCACTGAACGCAACGCGGTGGCTTTCAATGACGACACCGATGCCGACTTAATCGCAGTGACTGAGGATCCGCTAGAGGCTGGTGTTCAGGTTTTCCATGTTCGTGGTGGACGTATTCGTGGTGAGCGCGGCTTTGTTATCGAAAAGGCAGAAGAGTTGACTTCGGGCGAGGTCGTGGGTCGAGCAATCCAGCGCATTTATTCAGAGCCGGGTATTACCGATATTCCACGCGAGATTCTCGTATCGGCAGCAGTCGAAGAAGCAAGCGCACTCGAATCTTGGTTAAGCGAAGTACGTGATGGTCCTGTGCACCTTCGAGTGCCGGCGCGAGGCGACAAGAAGTCATTAATGGAAACAGCTCTGAAAAATGCATCACACACTTTGCAGTCGCATCGCATGAAGCGTTCAAGTGATCTGACGACTCGTTCAATAGCACTCGAGGAGATACGTGAAGCATTGAATCTAGCCGAAGCCCCCTTGCGAATTGAGTGCATTGATATTTCCACGCTCATGGGTGAAAACACAGTTGCTTCACTCGTTGTGTTTGAAGATGGATTAGCGAAGAAGAG
>JBIIAA010000160.1:0-3370 GCA_044240165.1 Candidatus Nanopelagicales bacterium | reverse complement strand
AATACATGACTGGCAGTGACTTTCTGACTTTCATGTCACGACTGCGCAAGAAAGAGTGCGCGACTGAAATTGACCAACTCTCGCAAAGATTTAACTTCGACCCGAGTAAGAAAATTCACGACTTGTCTCGTGGGAACAAGCAAAAACTCGGCGTGATTCAAGCTTTTATGCATTCGCCGAACATTCTCATTCTTGACGAACCAACGTCTGGGCTTGATCCACTGATGCAGAAAGAATTTGAGAATCTCGTTAACGAAATGAAGTCGAAAGGCGCCGCAATTTTGTTAAGTTCACACGTGATGAGTGAGGTGGAAGACCTTGCAGATCGAGCTGCAATTTTGGATCACGGACGTCTTCTTGCCTGTAAAACTATTAGTGAATTGCGATCTCGAGCCGTTCGCACGCTCGAGTTAGATTTCCCAACTGTCGTATCAACTTCGGTTTTCTCATCGCTGCTTGGCGTCACAAACGTGGAGCGAAAAGGCAATGTACTCGTCTGCAGAGTTATTGGCGATGAATCCGAAGTCCTAAGGATCGCTGTTCAACATGGGTTGTGCCGGGTGAGATCTAATGAACCGAATCTGGAGGAAGCTTTCCTGTCAATCGTTGAGGACTCCATTTCATCCCGCAATTTTGGCACTGATCAGCATGCATAGCGTTCTGGTCTCTCAGAGTTTGCGCAGCCATTAGAAGAGTATTTCCGCATGGAGTCTGGGAATCGTCGCAATTATTGCAATGCTGCTCGCGATGTACCCGAGCGTTCAAGAGTCCGCAGCACAAATGGATCAGTTCATTGCGCAGTTCCCTGATGCGCTCAGGGCTCTTTTTAGAATTACGGACTATTCATCAGGACCTGGCTATCTGTCTACTGAAATGTTTTCTGCGATGGCTCCGCTTATTTTTATCGCAGTGGCAACCGCGTGGGGTGCCTCAGCCACTGCAGGGGAAGAAGATAAGGGGACAGCAGACCTACTTTTTGCTCTTCCGATTTCCCGAACAAGCGTTGTCGCTTCAAAGGCAATTGCAATGACTATCGTCTTGGGAATCATCGCATCCGTTTTAGCTGTAAGCCTCTTCGTCGGAAAGACTTTCGTCGATATCGACCTTTCGGTCTCTAATTTATTCGCCGCCTGCGCCTCGACCGCCCTTCTCGGTGTGGTGTTCGGTGGCATTGCCCTCCTAGTTGGTGCCTGGTCAGGAAAGCGCGCATTCGCGTTGGGGATGAGCGTTGGCGTCGCTATTGCGAGTTACCTGTTGTATTCATTGGCACCGCTAGTCGACTGGCTTGAAAACCTGCTCCCTTATAACCCTTTTGAGTGGGCAAACGGAGCACAACCACTCTTTAACGGTTGGGACTTCTGGGGGTTGATCTGGCTATCACTGACTGCCGGTATCTTCATTATCGGAGCAATGGTCGCGATTAGGAGTCGCGAATTTGGTAGTTGAAGTTCTGAGCAAAAGTGCACCAAGGCGATCACACTGAAGGGCGGAGCATACGACAGCGTACGTGCCCGCGATATTGCGCACGCGACTTGTTATCCAAAGTGCTCACGAAGGAGTTACGCCAAGCCTGCAGGTTTTCTCTTAGAGTTGCCCCATGCACCCGCAGCTGTTGGAACATGTTCATCCAACTTGGCTGCCCGTGCTCGAATCCGAGAGCCAAAGATTTGATGAGTTGAGTGATTTCCTTAACGCAGAGACTGCCGCCGGTCACCTTTGGAATCCGGACCGCAAACACATCTTGCGAGCTTTTGCGCAACCGCTGCCTGAAATTAAGGTTCTCATTTTGGGACAAGACCCTTATCCAACTCCGGGCCATGCTGTTGGTCTGTCGTTCAGTGTGCGCCCAGATGTTTCTCCGCTGCCGCGCAGTCTCACGAATATCTTCAAAGAACTCAACACTGATATCGGTTGCCCGATGCCACGAAATGGTGATCTTGCACCGTGGTCGAATCAGGGAGTCATGCTCTTAAACAGAGTTCTCACTGTTCGCGCCGGACTTCCTGGAAGCCATCGGGGCAAGGGTTGGGAGCACATCACAGAAATAGCTATCCGAGCGCTGGTGAACAGGCATCAGCCCCTGATCGCGATCTTGTGGGGCAAGGATGCTCAATCAGTCACCCACCTCTTGCCAGACATCCCCATCATTGCTTCACCGCATCCGAGCCCGATGTCAGCTCGTCACGGTTTTTGGGGTTCTCGCCCTTTTAGCCAGGCAAATGCATTCCTCAAAGAACGCGGTGTGCAACCAATTGATTGGGCCTTGCCTAGCTAATCGATGTTGGCTCAGCACGTTTCGCTAAATCCTGATGCACATATCGCTCGGCTACAAAAGACATAAATGGAATGGTTCCGGCCAGCAAGATCAAAACAGTGCGGCCAATGCTGTAACGAAGACGGAAAGCCAAGTCGACGCCAACAACTAAATACAAGAAATAAGCCCAGCCATGAATAATCCAAAGTGCGCCATACAGCCCAGGCTTTTGATCATTTGAGCTGAAGAAGTCAAGGAAGGCCTGACCATCTGCCATCCAGGTAATGATCAGCACAACCATCCAGGTGAACGCCGTAGCGAGCACAACACCTGTGACATAAGCCATGATCCGGTAACGAAGAGCGGCGCCAGCAATTTTATTCACAACGCTTAACCTAGCCAATCGCTAATTCTGCAGGGAAAGGCGGCTGCGCGCCTGCTTTCTGACAGGTCAATCCTGCAACCCGAATTCCAAACTTCGCCGCTTTGACAACCGCATCAAGGTTGCTCAAATCCTTGTGCCCCAGGCCCGCCTCAAGCCAAGCAGCTAGGAAGCCTCCGCTAAAAGAATCTCCAGCCCCAACCGTGTCAACCACAGCCACTTCGGGAACTTCCAGCACCGCTTCTCCGCTTGCCATGATTACTTTGACTGATTTCGAGCCATCAGTAAACAGGACAACGGCGTTGGACTCTCGCTGTAATTTGCGAGCAGCCTCATCTGGCGAAAGTTGCGGCCAAAGAAATTCTAGATCGTCGCCACTAACTTTCACGATGTCTGCGCGTTCTAGAACTTCCATCAAAGTGTCAGTGAACATCGCGGAATCTTGCATGACTGATGGGCGACAATTTGGATCGACCATCACTATGCATTCTGAGGAAACAGCTTTCACTACCGCTCTCGTCGCGTGCGCGAGTGGTTCAAAAACCAATGCCAATGTACCGACGTGAAGAACTTGGGAGTCAGTGTTTAGCGCAACGACAGCGCGCTCTGGTGTGAGTGAAGCTGCCGCAGTGCCTTCAAACATGAATCGGTATGTCGCTGCGCCATCGTGATCAAGTTCAGCAATAGCTAGCGTTGTTGGTTCAGCCATTAATTCACCGAGCGCGTAACCGACA
>JBIIAA010000159.1:0-3377 GCA_044240165.1 Candidatus Nanopelagicales bacterium | reverse complement strand
ACGCGGTTTGCAAACCGAGCATGCCCATTGCTGCAGCACCCCACTCACAGTCTTTGTGTTCGTGTGGGTGTGGCGCATGGTCGGTGGCAAGTGCATCGATGGTGCCATCAGCTAACGCTTCACGCAGGGCCATCACATCTTCCTTGCGACGAAGCGGCGGATTGACCTTGTAGACCGGGTTGTAGGACTCAACGAGATCTTCGGTCAAAATCAAGTGGTGCGGAGTGACTTCGGCAGTGACGTTCACTCCACGGCTCTTAGCCCAACGAATCACTTCTACTGAGCCGGCTGTGGACACATGGCAGGCATGCAGACGCGAATCCACATGTTCAGCTAATAAAACATCGCGAGCGATGATGGCTTCTTCTGCAACAGCTGGCCAGCCAACCATTCCAAGCTTGCCACTGAGCGCGCCTTCATTCATCTGCGCGTTTTCGGTAAGCCGTGGTTCTTGCGCATGCTGGGCGACAACTCCCCCGAAGGCTTTGACATATTCCAAGGCGCGGCGCATCAAGAGTGCGTCATGCACACACTTACCGTCGTCACTGAACACCGTGACACCGGCAGCAGAATTCGCCATCGCGCCAATTTGTGCAAGATGGGTACCTTCAAGATTGACGGTGACTGCTCCGACAGGGCGCACATCGACTAGACCAACCTCGCGACCGATACGCCAGACCTGCTCGACAACGCCCGCAGTGTCGGCCACTGGGTCGGTGTTTGCCATTGCGTGCACGCAGGTGAAACCACCCAGTGCTGCGGCTTGAGAACCCGACTCGATCGTTTCCGCGTCTTCTCGACCTGGCTCACGAAGGTGCGTGTGTAGATCGACAAAGCCCGGAAGCGCAATGAGCCCGTCAGCGTTAATCACTTCCCCTTGACCAGTGCCGGGTGCAGCAAGCTCTGTGATGACACCATCGTTGATAACAATGTCTACTGCGGCTTCGCCGTAAGGACGAACACCTCTGATGACGTATGTGGTCATTCGCTTAACTCCTTTGCCCCGCCGAGTAACAAGTACAGAACTGCCATGCGCACGCTGACACCGTTAGCCACCTGCTCGACCATCACGGCCCGGTCACTATCGGCAACTTCCGCTGAAATTTCCATGCCGCGGTTCATTGGTCCGGGGTGCATCACGATTGCGTGATCTGGAAGCAAACGCAGGCGATCACCGTTGAGGCCGTAAAGGCTGCTGTATTCGCGCGCCGTTGGGAAATAAGCGGCGTGCATGCGTTCTTGCTGAACACGCAGCATCATCACCGCGTCAACCTTTGGCAGCACAGCATCGATGTCGTAGGACACCTCGCACGGCCAGGTTTCGATCCCGATAGGAAGCAATGTTGGTGGCGCAACCAGGGTCACTTCAGCACCCAAAGTCTGCAGCAGGAGCACGTTTGATCGAGCAACACGACTATGCAGAATGTCTCCGACAATTCCAACGCGCACACCTTCGAGTGCACCTTTGCCATCACGAAGATGTCGGCGCATTGTGTAGGCATCGAGTAAGGCCTGAGTGGGGTGCTCGTGAGTGCCATCGCCAGCATTGATGACCGAGCCGCCGATCCAGTTTGCGTGTGCGAGGCGATATGGCGCACCTGAATCCCAGTGGCGAATAACTACTGCATCGGCGCCCATAGCCTCAAGGGTGAGCGCAGTGTCTTTCAGGCTTTCACCTTTGGAAACCGATGATCCTTTTGCGGCGAAGTTAATGACATCTGCTGAGAGCCGCTTTGCTGCGAGCTCGAATGAAATTCGAGTGCGAGTTGAATCCTCAAAGAACAGGTTCACCACGGTGCGACCACGCAAGGTAGGCAATTTCTTCACACTTCGATCCGACAGTGCTGCCATCTCGGCAGCCGTATCAAGAATCAGCAGGGCCCGGTCGCGATCAAGGTCAGCAGCTGAAAGTAAATGGCGCATCAGTGCGCTCCCTGCGTTGATATTTCAACGGAGTCAGAACCATCAATTTCGAGCAAGTGCACTCGAACCTGTTCGGTTGCTGCAGTAGGAATGTTCTTGCCGACGTAGTCGGGTCGGATTGGTAACTCGCGATGGCCTCGATCAACAAGCACTGCTAATCGCACAGCTGCTGGCCGGCCAACATCATTGAGCGCATCTAACGCTGCTCGGATAGTGCGACCTGAATACAGCACATCATCAACGAGCACCACGATCTTGCCGTCGATTCCGCCTTCGGGAATTGAAGTCTCTTCTAGGGCTCGCGCTGGGCGCAAGCGCAGGTCATCTCGGTACAGCGTGATGTCTAGGGAACCAACGGGAACCTGGATGCCCTCGATTTCAGAGATCACCGCACCAATGCGGTGGGCCAAGGTCACTCCGCGAGTGGGGATTCCAAGAAGAACGAGATCGGAGGCGCCTTTGGCTTTTTCTACGATTTCGTGAGCAATACGTCGACTTGCTCGGGCGATGTCATCGCCAGAAAGCACGGTCCGAAGATCGTGCGTGCGTGCAGAGCCCATCTGGACCCCCTTCTCCGCCTCACAGGACGGACTTAAAGGTTGTCGTGCAACACAGACTCTAGCGGACTTCACCCCACCTGAATCAAGTCGATCCCTGTCCCTGCTCACTCGGCGGCTGGGCACCTGGCGGCACCCACGCCCATTTATCCCTGTCGTCGTGGTTCGCTGAACTCTTGTAAATAGGACGCGACGTATTCAATCTCTCGGTTGTTTCCTGCCGCAATATCAAGAATGAAGTCATAGGCCTGATCGTTAGTCATCGTGAGGCGCCAACCATTCATGCCGAGAAATGCCAGAGTGCCAGCAAATGCAAGCCGCTTATTGCCATCGACTAGCGCATGGTTGGCACACAATGACAGCAAGAGGGCTGCCGCTTTCGTATGCAGGTTTGGGTATGCATCTTCACCGAAGATCGTTGTCTGTGGCCGGGCTAAGGCCGATTCAAGCAAGCCGGCATCTCGAATATGTACTTCGCCATCAACAGCTCGATCCGCAACGATGAGTAACTCTTCGAGCGTGAGGTAAATCATTGCCCTAACCGCTCCAAGGCCTCGGCGTAACGCGGCAGTTCCTCATCCAAGACTGAACTCAGCAACTGTGCGCGACTCGTGCGCTCGATGTATTCACGAAGCGCCGTCGCTACGACTTCCTGCTGCGAACGTGCTTCGATCTTGGCCTGCAGCGCCAACGCTGCCGCGTCTTGCTCCGTCAATCTCAAAGTCATAGCCATATCTCTATGATACCACTTTTGATACCAAGAGGGCTAACTAGATTCCTAAGCCGCGCCCTGAACTACCAATGCGATGCACGCGCATGCCGTTGGTGGTGCCCGGCACACCTGGAGGTACACCGGCACAAATCACGACGCGTTCACCTGCAGTAGCACGACCGATA
>JBIIAA010000065.1:0-11796 GCA_044240165.1 Candidatus Nanopelagicales bacterium | reverse complement strand
GTGGAATATAGGAAAGCACGGCGCCAGGTGGTGCCAACGAGGACAGCGATTAACGCGCAAACGGCGAAGAAGGAACTCCAGCCCCAAGACAACGGCGCAAAGCCCGACCACATGAGCACACCGCTTATCGGCGCGACCAGCCAACGCCAATACCGGATTACAGGCATTGGTTCACTTGGTATTTCATATTACAACTCGCATACGCATCACTAATTATCGATTGCACTAGTCAATGACGATGAGTTCATGCGGCTGATTATTCATTGACTCAATGCCGGTTTCTGTACACACAACGATGTCTTCAATGCGCGCACCGAATCTGCCTTCGTCATAAAAACCAGGTTCGATACTAAAAGCCATTCCAGGTTCAAGCACAAATGGGTTGCCCTCGAATATGTATGGTTCTTCGTGAGTTTGCATTCCGATGCCGTGACCGGTGCGATGGATAAATAACTCGCCTAGACCATGTTCATCAAGGTGGGTTCGAGCTGCCGCGTCGACGCTTCCAGCGCTCACCCCAGGTTTAGCCATTTCTCGCGAATTCTTCTGGGCATCGAACAAAATGTCATATTTATCCAAGTATTCCTGACCAGGATCACCGACTGCATACATGCGTGTGCAATCACTGCAGTACCCATCGGGCATGGTTCCACCAATATCAACGACTACAGCGTCTCCAAATGCAATGACGTAATCGGAGACATCGTGGTGTGGGCTTGCGCCATTTGCGCCAGCGGCAACGATAACGAAATCAACGCTGACATGTCCCTCACTAATAATGAGTTCGGCGATATCACGACCGACTTCACGTTCGGTGCGTCCTACTCGCAATAGCCCAGGAACTTGCGCGTGCACACGATCTATCGCTGCACCCGCCCTGCGAAGTGCCTCAATTTCGCGCGCATCTTTGCGCATGCGGATTGGATCGATGAGCCCACCAGCAAGTTGCTGTTCGGCTGCGGGCATCGCAGCTTTCAAACGAAGGACCTTTGACGCCCACATATGGTCATCAACAGCAATAGATAAGGCGCCGGGCAGCAGATCAGCCACTTGTGCGTAAGGGTCTTGACCCTCGCCGCAGCCGATCACGGGTAAACCAAGCGCGGCGATTGGACTGGCCATTGCAGCAAGTACTTCTAGATTCGGCACGACGATGGAAGGGTCTCCCATTGTGGGGATAACCAAACAGGTAAGTCGCTCTAGGGCTTTAGCGTCGTACCCAGTCAGATAGCGCAGATCTGCTCCCGGAGTAACCAAAACTGCGTCTACACCCCTGGCAAGAGCAGCCGCTTTAACTTTGTCCATCCGACTCAGGAAATCAGCAGTCCCAAATTCACTTTTCACCTTCTTAATCTAAGGCATTGGCCGTGAACTTGTGGCTCGTGTTCTGAGAGGATGAGTAAATGTCATCTGGTCCGGTCTTACTCTTAGACAGCGCATCGCTGTATTACCGCGCTTTTTATGCACTTCCTGATTCCATGACGGCCCCCGATGGTAGGCCGCATCAGGCCCTTCGGGGCTTTCTTTCCATGGTGGATGCCCTACACCACGCCTACTCCCCCAGTGGCGTAGTCGCCTGTTGGGACTTTGATTGGCGCCCACAATGGCGGGTAGATCTATCGCCGTCCTATAAAACACACCGAGTCCTTGAAACCACAGCAGAAGGTGAATACCTTGAAGACGAGCCGGACACACTTGGTGCGCAGGTAGATGCCCTCGCTGATTTACTAGACGCTTGCGGTGTTGCACGTATCGGCATTGAAGACTTCGAGGCCGACGATGTAGTTGCTTCGTTAGCCAGTCAGACCCAGGGCGATGTCATCGTTGTCTCGGGCGATCGTGACTTGGTCCAACTCGTCAACGACGACCAGCACACCAAACTCTTATTGGCAGTGAACGGCGGAATGGTGAAATGGCCGTTACTAGATGAGCACGGTGTGATGGATCGCTACGGAGTCCACCCCGCCAACTATGTTGATTATGCAATCCTGCGCGGGGATCCTTCGGATGGCATTCCTGGTGTACCTGGAATCGGTGAGAAAACGGCTGCGGCCATGATCGGAGCCTTTGGCAATTTGGAAGGCATCATGAGGGCAGCAAAGAGCGATCCAGTGAAACCAATGACACCGCGCTTCGCAGCATTGCTTATCCAACATGAAACTTCACTTGGTATTGCTCGTCAAGTGGCAACTGCTGTGCGTGACCTGAATGTATCCATTGATCCTCGGTTGCCGTTGGGCGCTTTGGATGCGGATCGACGTGAGCAATTGGTCGCGACATGGGGTATATCTCGGTATTTGCCCAAGTGGATGTGAGTTAAACCTGCGAGACGGAGGCCACCACGCCACGGTTAACGAGATCTGCTGCGGCGATGGCCGTTGCCCGTAATTCATTGTCTGCTGGAACAGCTTGCGCTATTTGGCCAAGTAGATCAATCACTTGTCTGGACCACCGCACAAAATCGCCTGCAGTCAGTTCTTCTCTCGATAAGACTGAATACAGGGATTGGCCCTGGCACCAACGATACATAGCCCAGATGAATCCCGCATCCAGAGTCTTTGTGGCATTTACAAGATGTCGTGATTCAATCCCATGAATGTCAAACCACATATCGTGCATGACATCGAGTGCGTCACGAATAGCTCCGTGTGGAACTTTTGGTGCTTCATCCTCACTGGATCGAGATTCAAAGACGAGGCTGGAACAGACTGCTGCTAACTCGGGAGGCGTCAATGACTCCCAAGTGCCCTGTTGCAGACACAATGCGGTGAGCAGATCTGCCTCGGTGTAAAGCCGCATAAGCAACTGGCCTTCCGGCGTTACCTTCGCGTCATCACCGGCACTGGTGAGATAGCCAAGTTCATTAAGCACCTCGCACACACGATCAAAGTGACGAGCAATTGAGTTGGTACGACCTTCTACGCGTTGTTCCAAGTCATGAATTTCACGTTGTGCACGATGGAAACGTTCTGCCCAACGAGCATGCTGTTCACGTTCATTACAACCATGACACGGGTGCTGTCGCATCTGTGACCGTAACGAGCTCACAACTTCATCTTCAGTTTGTGCAGGTTTCATTCGGCGACCTGTGGTGTGATCCCCTGCCACTTCACGCAATGCAGAAATGAGTTCTCTGCGTGCCTGAGGATTGCGCGCTGAAAAAGTCTTAGGAATGCGGATGCGACCCAAGACTTCAAGATTGGCGTTGACTTCCAGACTCGAAATGCGCCGCACTTGACGGTCTGTAGTCAGCACGAGCGGGCGTGGGTCCGCCTCATCTCCCCCAAATCCGGTATCGAGCACAACCGCGGGCCCAGCGCGCTTTCCTGCCGGAATCACGATGACGTCGCCGGGCTTGAGCGCCCGAAGTGTGCCGGTTGCTAGTTCGCGACGTTGGGCGGCAGCAGTTCTAGTGATGTCTTTCTCTCTGCGAGATATTTGCTCACGCAAGGAGGAGTACTCAACGAAATCACCAAGGTGACAAGCCATCGCGTCCTGATAGCCAGACAGGCCTTCCTCAAGTTTGCGTATTTGGGTTGCAAGGCCAACAACCGAACGATCTGCCTGGAATTGCGCGAAGGATGTTTCCAAAACCTCGCGCGCTGTGTGTCTGCCTAGACGAGACACCAAATTCACGGCCATGTTGTACGAAGGCGTAAACGATGAGCGAAGAGGGTAGGTGCGGGTTGATGCTAGGCCGGCCACGGCACGTGGGTCTAAGGCCTCCTGCCAAAGAACTACACCATGGCCTTCAATATCGATGCCTCGGCGACCAGCTCTACCGGTGAGTTGGGTGTATTCCCCTGGAGTGAGATCAACATGAGACTCCCCATTCCACTTAGATAATTTTTCCAACACCACCGATCGGGCGGGCATGTTGATGCCAAGAGCCAGAGTCTCTGTGGCGAATACGACCTTGATGAGGCCACGCTGAAATAGGTATTCAACGACTTCCTTGAAGATGGGAAGCAAACCAGCATGGTGCGCTGCGATACCTCGTTCGATTCCGTCCATCCAGTCATCGAAACCAAGCGCTAGCAGATCTTCATCTGGTAAATGCCTGGTGGCTTCGAGTGCGTATTCACGTACTTCGATTCTTTCTTCTTTTGAATTCAATCGCAGCCCAGAGTGCAGTACTTGCTGGACGGCATCGTTACAGCCGTTTCTACTGAAAAGAAAATAAATCGCTGGAAGTAATTCATCTTCTTCAAGTTTGCGAACAACATCGCTTCGATATGGAGTCAGCGCATTGCGTCGTCGATGATTCTTTGCATCACGGCTCTGTCGGCGTGAAGCATCCCTCGCCAAACTTTCTAACTCAGGATTAACAATTTGTTGCTCGTCATCAACAAAGAGGTCATACAGGCGATTTCCTGCCATTACGTGCTGCCAAAGCGGTACTGGCCGATGTTCCTCGACGATGATGTCAGTCTCGCCACGAACAGTTGCAAGCCAAGCGCCGAATTCTTCAGCGTTACTCACTGTCGCCGAAAGGGCAGCGATACTGACCGTGGCAGGAAGATGGATCATGACCTCTTCCCAAACTGCGCCCCGAAAGCGGTCGGCCAAGTAATGGACCTCGTCCATGACCACATAGGAAAGATCGTGGAGGGTGCTCGATTCCGCATACAACATGTTGCGTAGAACTTCGGTTGTCATAACGACAACAGGAGCTTCACTATTGATGGAGGTGTCTCCAGTGAGGAGACCGATGCGTTCAGGGCCGAAATGAGCTACGAGATCGTGGTATTTCTGATTCGACAAGGCTTTAATCGGTGTAGTGAAAAAACATTTACGACCTGCCTCTAAGGCTAGGAAAACAGCGAACTCCCCCACCACCGTCTTGCCTGATCCGGTGGGGGCAGCAACTAGAACGCTCTTGCCGCTTTCGAGGCTCCTGCATGCCTGAAGTTGAAACTCATCTAAACCAAAGGCGAAACCACTGGCGAAAGCCTGCACCTGTGGCGACTGCGCACGTTGCCGCGAAGCTGCGTAACGCTCTGATGGGCTATTCATCGTCGGTCAATGACAAAGGTGAGAGTTCGTCGTCTCCAAGAGTCGAATAGTCAATTTCGCCCCGGCGCTTTCTAGCTCGACGTTTGTCGTTCAACAAAGAGAAAACGATTGCCACCGACACGAGCAGAAATATTGGACCCGCGAGCAGCGCCATATTTATGGGATCTCCCGTAGGAGTTGCAACTGCTGCAAAAACGAAAATGATCATAATGATCCAACGCCACCAAGACAACAGTCTCTTACCGCCGAGAACGCCTGCCATATTCATGCCGATGAGCGCAAGTGGAGCGATGAAACCAATCGCAAACACCATAACCATGCGCAGGAAGAAAGAAAGATATCGATCTACGCCGACGATGTTTGCTACGCCATCTGGAGTAAACCCAAACAGGATGTTGAGACCAACGGGGAGCACGGAATACGCCATAAATATTCCGGCTCCGAAGAGCGGCGTAGCCACAAGGACAAAACCAAGCGCCCATCGCTTCTCATGCTTATGCAGACCTGGAGTAATGAACCGCCAAAGCTGATACAGCCAAATAGGACTGCTCAAAACGAGTCCCGAGACTGCCGCCACCTGCAACTGCAGCACGAATGGATCTGCTACGCCGGTGAGAGCCAACGTGATGGTTCTACCTTCACCGCGTGCCTGATTAACAACATCGTTAAACGGCATGCTGATCCAGTTGAAAATTGGGGTGTAGAAGATCCAGCCAATCACCATGCCGATGACGATGGCAATTCCCGACTTCACCAACCGCGAACGTAACTCGCGAAGATGATCCGTAAGCGGCATCGCCGCTGTACGGTTTTTATCTGGCACTGGGTCGGCTACTCGTCCGTGGTCTTCTTGGCAGGTTCAGCTTCTTTTTTCGCTGCTTCTGCTTCAGTGGATGAGTCACCCTCGATAAGGCCTTTTGTCTCCGCCTTAAAGATGCGAAGTGAACGTCCAAGACCTCGTGCCGCATCAGGAAGACGCTTAGCTCCGAAGAGCAGCGCGATGATGAGCACAATGATCAGTACCTCGGTACCACCGAAATTCTTGAACATTTCTAGTTCCTTCGCTTGAGAATGTATTAAGAATACGGCGTGTATGCCGCCGCCGCCGCATCCGCCACCCATTTACGTGCTTCATGAGGTGACTGCACAGCCAATGACCCCCTCATCGACAGGACCACCTGAACGAGCCAATCAGGATCGCGGAAGGCTAATTCAGCTTCAATAGTCCCATCAACCCCTTCTTGCACATTTGTAAAGGGGTATGTGTCCAAGGCCCACCGAGCGCCTCCGGACAACGTCACTACGGCGCGCGTTTCTTGAATAGGCAGTGTGTCCACAGTTATAGGCGACGCTACGGGCTCACCGAGCAGTGCAGTAATTATGCGATCGACCCGAAAAGTGCGGATAGCTTGTGCGCGCTCACAAAAGCCCTCGAGATAGGTGTGACCTCCGGAAGTCACAACACTGTGTGGCAAAACGATTCGATCGGTAACTTGGTCGTCTGTTCCAGCCGCATAAATGATTGAGAGCTTTCGATTCTCGCGCAGTGCTGCCTCGATCATTTGTGTAGTGGCATCTGAAACCCCACTATCGATGAACATGGCAGCCGATGCCATGCCAGCATCCAAACTGCCTTCCAACCGCTCAATTAAGGCAACTAGGGTCGCTCTGTCGTGAGATCCAGGTACTTGAATTAATAACCTCAAGGCCACGATCAGCGCCATTACTTCATCGCCCGAAAGGCGCAAGGGGCGATCTAGGGTTTGTGGATCAACAACATGAATACACCCGTCATCCCAGAACTGAATATCGACTAGTTGATCTGGCATGTGCCCAGGCAATCCACACACGACCAGTAACCACAGGTCCTTTTCACATTGTTCAGGTGTGATCCCGAAGTGCTCCGCTGCCACACGAATGCTTACTCCATCATGAGCAACGAGCCATGGGACCATTGTCATGAGCCGTGACAACCGTGAACTCGAAGTCGTCATGAAGCGTCCTGGTGTGCACGAATAATTGTCTGCAAGGACTCCAGCACAAGTTGCTGTACTTCCTCGGGTTCAATGACTTTCACGCCGCTGCCTGCCGCACAAATTTGCGACACTAGAACATCAATAGAGACAGCAGAAACAACGATCTCCGCATCGTCAAAGGGACTTTTGTTCACTGCATTAGCTTGACGTAAAGCTGCACCATGGCCGCCTTGAATCCAAACCTTGGCGGTGATCGGATGAACTACATCCTCGCCACGGACGATCTCACTTAAATTGACATTCGCAGGACGTCCGACTTCTAGATTTCTAGCCGTGACAGTGACAGTCCCTGTTATCCGCGAAACTCGAAAGCTTCGGCGCTCACCTCGAGTGTGGTCATGCCCAATGAAATACCAATAACCGAGGTGGGCAACCAGACCCCACGGATCAACTGTCCGGCGTTCAGCTTGCTGATCTGATTTCCCTTGATAGTCAAAAATCACTACATGCTGTTCGCGCAAAGCGGCCATGAGAGGTAGCAAAGCGGCGTCCGTGGCTGTGACCCTGATCCCTGCAAGGTCATGAACTACCGGTACATCCCCGCTTATTGACTCAATCTTTCGCAAAGCTGTTGTGGCAGGTGCTTCTAAAATCGCCTCCTGCCAGCTTGCCGCGGCCAGTCCTAATAGCGCCAACTCAGCAGCACTGAAATGAAGATCTTCAGGTGTTGTCTGGCGCAAAATGAGGTAGCCCTCAACTTCACCATTAACATCGAGCACCGTTTCAACAGGAATACCCATACTGCGTAACTCGTCTTTGTCTCGCTCAAACATTCGCTCGAACGCGGAGTCACTTGCGTCTGGGTCGTAACCCAACACGAGCCGCCGAATATCCCCACGCGCTATTGGACGAGAGGACCCTAAAAGACAAAAGACAACATTCAACAGGCGTTCGGTGCGTTCAACTCTTGCCAAGGTGTTTAGCCGACGTTGAGAAGATCAATGATGAAGACCAAGGTGCGCCCAGCAAGGCGGTGTCCACCGGACTCGCCATAAGCAAGGGCAGGTGGAATGACCAACTGGCGTCGTCCGCCAACTTTCATCCCAGGGATACCTTCTTGCCAGCCGGCGATGAGTCCGTTGAGTGGGAAGGTAATTGATTCTCCACGATCCCAGGATGAATCGAATTCCTCGCCATTTTCGAAATCCACGCCTAAGTAGTGAACTTCAACGCGGCCACCCGCGATAGCTTCAGCGCCCTCGCCAACAATCACATCAGTGATGATCAACGTCGTGGGTGCGGGACCTTCGATAAAATCAACTTCCGGCTTCTGCGTCATGAGTGAACCCTATTTGTCGATGGAGATAAGTTGGACAACGAACACGAGGGTTTCATCAGGAAGGATTCCTGACCCTGGTTGAGGGGAAGGTCCATAACCCAGAGCCCCCGGGACGATCAATAGCCGTTGTTCGCCGACCTTCATGCCTGGCATGCCCACGCCCCAACCGGGAATCAACCCGCCCAAATCGAAGGTCAGTGGTTCCCTCCTAGCCCATGACGAGTCGAATTGAGTTTGGCTCACGAGACCGACACCGCAGTAATTAAATGTGAGGGTGTCCGAAGCTTTAAGCCCCACACCCTTGCCAGCAACTAACGTCTTGGTCTGCACTTCAGTGGCGGCAGGAAGAGCTGGCGCAATAGTGATGATTGGTGCGTCTGCTTGCTTGATCGTGACTCCGGAAAAGGTGATTCCTTGAGTCGGAGCAGTGCTCGACGCAATTGGATTTCCACCCACAACCGCACAATCTGAGGTCACAAACTGTGTACTCACGCTGGGCGCTACAGCCGGCTCAGTGGTGGTTGGTGAATCTGCTGCCGGAGTGCTGGAACAGGCAGCGAGAAGCAAGAAAATGGGCGCTAACACAATCAAGGAACGTCGCATGCCCAAATCATAAGTGCAAGAAGCTGCAGATCCGTGCAACTACATACGGGCAATTAACTGCTCTACTCGTTCATCAATGGCGGAGAAAGGATCCTTACACACAACTGTGCGCGGAGTTTGGTCGTTGAGTTTGAGGTTCACCCAATCGACCGTGAAATCCCGATGGTGCTCCGTCGCACTTTTGATGAAATCACCACGGAGTTTTGCCCTCGTGGTTTGAGGAGGCCTTGATTTCGCCTCGAAAACCTCAAGTTCGCTCGTGATTCGATTTGCCATGCCTCGACGTTCCAACAGATAGAACAGGCCTCGACTGCGGGTAACGTCGTGATACGCGAGGTCCATTTGCGCAATTCTGGCTGAAGAAAGCTCCAGATCGTGCTTGGCCATATACCGTTCAAATAATTTCTTCTTAATGACCCAATCGATGTCTTGATCGATGGCGTCAAGGTTTTCAGTCTGCAAGGCCACGAGTACTTTTTCCCAGAGATCAAGAACACGACGATGCACGGGATCATCGATCAGGCCTCGTTCATGTGCGAATTGACTCACCCGCTCAAAATATTCAACTTGTATCTGAATAGCAGTAAGTTCTTGACCGTTCACAAGTTTCACTTTTGTTTTACCAGTGAAGTCATGACTGATTGCCCGGATACCTCGCACTGGGTTTTCCAAGGTCAAATCTTTCATCGCATAGCCTCCCTCAAGCATGCGAAGCACCAGATCAACCATCCCAAGTTTTAACAGCGTTGTGGTTTCACTCATATTGGAATCGCCCACGATCACATGTAGCCGTCGATAAAGCTCAGCATCCGCATGCGGCTCGTCACGCGTATTGATTATTGGGCGTGAACGAGTGGTAGCACTGGAGGTGCCCTCCCAAATGTGATCTGCACGCTGACTCACCGCGAAGATTGTGCCCCTCGGTGTCTGCAGCACCTTTCCGGCGCCAGTCAACAACTGGCGGGTGATGAGCAGCGGGATTAAGCGATCGGTGAGTCGAGCAAAATCTCCATGGCGTTCGACTAGGTAATTCTCGTGACAGCCGTAGGAGTTTCCCCCTGTGTCGGTGTTGTTCTTAAAAAGATAAATCTCACCGCTGATGCCCTCGGCTTTGAGACGGCTTTCTCCATCGTTGACCAGCCCCTCAAGGATCCGATCCCCAGCGCGATCGTGGGTCAAAAGTTGCGTAACGCTGTCACACTCAGGTGTTGCGTATTCAGGGTGACTGCCTACATCCAGGTAGAGCCTTGAGCCATTAGGTAGAAAAACGTTGCTGCTTCTCCCCCATGACACAACCCGTCGGAAGAGATAACGCGCAACCTCGTCAGGACTTAAACGACGCTGACCCTGAAAACTGCAGGAAACTCCGTACTCAGTCTCTAATCCAAAGATGCGCCGATGCATGGGTTCAGACTAAGTCAGAAGTTCTTCTAGCTTTGGACCATTGATCCGAATAAAGGTCCGGCGTGGTCTATTACGGTCCAAGATCGCTACTTCGAGTTCAGTAGGAGTCAACGTGCGTTGCGCTTCGCCGCCAAACTCGCCCAGTAGTCGAACCGCAAGTTTGAGAGATGAAGCCAAATCCATTCCAGCTGTCCATTGTTCTGCAAGGGCGTTACTAATGGCTTCAGCTTGACCACCCATGGCAACGTAACCCTGCTCATCAGCCACCGAACCATCGAATGAGAGTCGATACAACTGGTCCTCATTGGGATTGTCACCAACTTCAGCCACCACGATTTCAACTTCATATGGTTTTGGCTGATCAGTAAAAATCGTGCCTAGCGTTTGTGCATACGCATTAGCGAGGCTCCGACCACTTACGTCTCTGCGATCGTAGGAATACCCTCGCATGTCCGCCAGTCGAACACCGGCTACCCGCAAGTTCTCAAACTCGTTGTATTTACCTACTGCAGCAAAACCAATGCGATCGTAAATCTCACTGATCTTGTGTAGAGCACGTGATGGATTCTCGGCGACAAACACGACTCCGTCTACATATTCCAAGACGATCACACTTCGACCACGGGCAATTCCCTTGCGCGCGTAATCAGCCTTATCTTTAATCAGTTGTTCTGGCGCCACGTAGTAAGGAGTACTCATGATTAACCTTCCAAACCTACGAGTGGGCCATCTGGTCGACGCTGGCGACCGGCAACAATGGCTTGAACCATCGGAGTAAGAGCTTCTTCATCGAGTAGTCGCACGCCAGACACATCGCTGATGGCCACGACTGGAAAAATGCCGCGAGCTAAGTCGGGCCCGCCTGTTGCGCTGTCATCGTCTGCGGCGTCGTACAACGCCTCAAGTGCTATTGCCGTGGCTTGATCCGCGGAGATGTCTTCACGATACATTTTTTTCATTGAGCTCTTGGCGAAGAACGAACCCGACCCTACGGCGTGATAGTCGTGTTCTTCATAGCGTCCACCGGTGACGTCGTAGGAGAAGATTCGCCCACGATTGCGATCTAGGTCGTAACCAGCAAACATCGGAACTACTGCTAAACCTTGCATCGCCATTCCGAGGTTGCCACGTAAAAGTGCGGAGAGCCGATTTGCTTTGCCATCAAGGCTGAGTTGTAGACCTTCAATTTTCTCGTAATGCTCGAGCTCAACTTGGAAGAGTCTCACCAGCTCTATAGCCAAGCCAGCTGTACCAGCAATGCCAATCATTGAGTGTTCATCGGCGAGAAATACCTTTTCGATGTCTCGCTGCGAAATGACGTTACCCATGGTTGCGCGCCGATCACCAGCCATGACCGCCCCAAAACTGCCACGCAGCGACACGATCGTGGTGCCGTGCGGAGCCATGTGTGTGGTGTCAATGGTCGCCTGGAGCAAACGAGCTGTCAGCAGATCTGGT
>JBIIAA010000158.1:0-3391 GCA_044240165.1 Candidatus Nanopelagicales bacterium | reverse complement strand
GACGATGGCAGCGACGACCCTCGGCATGCGGGTGAGCCAAGCATTTGGCGTTCTGCCGAGGAGTCGGCAATGCACGTTGTTGGCGTACCTGATGAGGAGGAATTTCTCACTCCCGAGGATGAGACTCTTTTGGGCATTGATCCTTATGAGGACTAAGTCGATTTAGGTGTTGCTCCGCGGAGTTTGCGCACACCAGCGCGCACGACTCCGCCTAGCAGCATGCCAAGAATGAACATGATCGCCAAGATGAGCCACAACGCCATGCTCCAACTCCAGCCAAGGAAGTTGATCGTTGCGCTTCCGGTGTTCTGAATGACGATCAATAAGGCGATGACCGAGACGATGCCACCGGAGATTAAACGTCCGTTGAATTTCTTGGTTCCAGTTGCCATGTCAGTTCTCCTTTTATGCTAGTAATCCGCAGTGAGCTAATGCCATGCGTACCAGTCTGTCTTGTCCACCGCTCATTTGCGACTGGAAGGCGAGTGAAACGGCTTCGGTTGGGGTGACCCAAATCAGATCAAGGGCCGATTGAGAAGGCGCACAATCACCATTAATCGGGACGATGAATGCCAGCGAAACCGCATGCTGACGAGGATCATGAAAACCTGTGACCGAAGGGTCTGGAAAATACTCCACAACTGTGAATGGCTGAGGCGAAGTAGGGATACTTGGCAAGGCCATCGAGCCCAGATCTTTCTCTAAATGGCGAAGAAGTGCATCTCGTACGCGTTCGCCATAGAGCACTCGCCCGGAGACGATTGCTCGGCTGATGCTTCCATCGGGCAGCGAGCGCAATAGCAGGCCAACCTCAGTAACTTGGCCCTGAGCGTCAACTCGCACCGGCACCGCGTCGACGTACACGATCGGCAATCGATCGCGAGCGGACTGCAGGTCAGTTTCATCCAGCCAAGCTGACTGCGTATCAAGCATGTCGCTCACGTTTTCCCCCAATAGGTTGTGACTCAACATCATCCCCCGAATTGTGGCTCCAGCGCGTGATTGGGGGTACGTTGCGGGTATGGGAAATATGCCGAGTAACTCTCCGAATACCCGACCTGACGGACTGCCTTATGCCGTGGCCAAGTCTGAAGATGAGTGGCGTCAGGAACTCAGTGATCCGGAGTATCACGTGTTGCGTCAGGCCGGCACGGAAGCGCCATTTGTAGGTGAATACACCGACACCAAGACTGAAGGCGTCTACACCTGCAAAGCTTGCAATACCGAACTCTTTAGAAGCACTGAGAAGTTTGATTCACATTGTGGATGGCCGAGCTTCTTTGAACCCCTTGCTCAAGATCGGGTGATTTACCTCGAAGATCGCGCAATGGGCCGGGTTCGCACCGAGGTGCGATGCGCGGGCTGCGGCAGCCATCTGGGTCACGTCTTTGAGGGTGAAGGTTACATACAGACTCTTGCAAATGGCCAAGCCGTGGAAGGTAAACGGTTCTGCATTAACTCAATCGCTTTGAGACTAGAAACCACGCCTAATTAGTCGCAATCCAGCACTCTCCCACTAGCCCCTATGCGATTGTTTTGATCGTGTGGGCTTTTCAGACTGGATCGGTGTGAGCAACACCTAATGCAAGTAAGCCAACGACCACAGTTCCACTTTGGTCTTTACGATCATCTAGACGTCATCCCTGAGTCTGTCTTCTGCTTTATCCATGGCTTAGGGCTCGGAATCTGATTCCTTGGCCATGAATATCCGGGCCCGCATGGTCTTAGACGACTCCACGCGTAGTTCTCCCTCGTAGAACCTCATGAAGCTAGGACCGGTACCGCCAGCAACGGCGAGTCACAGAGGCACTCCCCTGTCGGGCGCATAATCTGTAGATATGCGCACCGTGACTGCCCAAGACCAGGCCTTTGAGGCGGCAGTAGCGCGCATTCGCTTGGTCAAGGCGCGTCCTGAATTCGATCTCGAGGAAGCCCCTGCGCCTAGCCGGTTGGCGCCTTTCACCTTGGCGATAACTGCCGATGCCTCAGGTGAAGAGGACATCGCTAGTGGCCGCTTTGTGCTTCTTCATGATCCAGATGGCGTAGATGAGTGGGAAGGCACCTTTCGCGCGGTGGTCTTCGTGCGAGCATCTCTAGAGGCAGACTTGATCGACGATCCGCTCCTGCATGAAGTGGGCTGGAGTTGGCTGACCGAATCCTTGCAGGCCAGTGGTTGCGAATATTTGCAACTCGGAGGCACCATCACCCGTAATGCAGGCCGCTCATTTGGCACGATGAATGAGCGTCCCACAGATGGCTACCTCGAAATTCGGGCCTCTTGGACGCCAGCCAGCATCGATGAGGACGTAGCTGAACATATGGATCGCCATGCTCGAGCTTGGTTACGTCTACTTGACCATGCAGCCGGTTTGCAACCCATGCCAGAAGACGTAACGAACGTATTACATTCGCGAACGCGAGCACAGCGTTAGTGGAAATTGAGAATCAGGCACCGATCGAACGTGAACCACGCGATGGAGTACCTGAAACCATCACTACAAGGCTGCAGTTGAACGCGTATGTGGACCTTCTCAAGGCAGGCACTGGTCCCATTGCCCTGGATGCAGAGCGAGCTTCTGGCTTTCGCTACAGCCAACGTGCTTATCTCATTCAGATCCGCCGCGAAGGTGCCGGGATTGCCCTCATCGACCCGATCGGGATAGACGACTTTTCGGAGTTGGCTCTGATTTTGTCGCAAGTTCCGTGGATTTTGCATGCCGCTACCCAAGATCTTCCATGCCTCAATGAGTTAGGTCTGTATCCCAAGGAGCTTTTTGATACTGAACTAGCTGGACGACTATTGGGCCGCGAGCGAGTCAGCCTAGGAGCGCTCGTTGAATCTGAGTTAGGTGAGATTCTGCAGAAGGGGCATGGCGCGACCGATTGGTCTTTACGGCCACTATCGAAAGCTCAGTTACGTTACGCGGCGCTCGACGTTGAATTATTGGTTGAATTGCAGGATGTTCTTGAGGCAGAACTTGAAACTTCAGGAAAACTCCAATGGGCTCGTCAAGAGTTTGATGCCCTACTCAATTTCAAACCTAAGGATCGCGGTGCTGATGCCTGGCGTCGCACTTCGGGTGTTCATAAATTACGCAAGGGCCAACAGTTAGCTGTGGTGCAGGCTTTATGGACGGCCCGCGATGCAACTGCACAGCGTGAAGACATCGCTCCGGGTCGCATCTTGCCTGATGCTGCAATCATCGCTGCGGCCACAGTCTTACCTACAACCTCGGATGAACTTGGTGCACTCCCAGAATTTTCTGGCCGAGGACAAACACGTCGGCGATCACAATGGTGGTCTGCAATCAGTGGGGCGCTTGAAATCTCACCTGACCTTTGGCCGGCCAGTTCAGGACCGAGCGAAAGTTTGCCCCCTCCACGCATCTGG
>JBIIAA010000064.1:0-11841 GCA_044240165.1 Candidatus Nanopelagicales bacterium | reverse complement strand
TCCGATCTACATCTTCTATTCAATGTTTGGATTCCAGCGCACTGGCGATGGCTTCTGGGCTGCTATGGATCAGATGACTCGTGGCTTTGTTCTTGGAGCAACTGCGGGTCGCACCACTCTTAATGGCGAAGGTCTTCAGCACCAAGACGGCCATTCATTGCTACTTGCCAGCACCAACCCTGGCGTTGTTGCATACGACCCTGCGTATTCGTACGAGATGGCACATATCTTTAAAGATGGTTTGCGTCGCATGTTCGGCGAAGCTCCGGAAAACATCTACTACTACCTCACGGTCTACAACGAGCCATACCGACAGCCCGTTGAGCCAGAAGGTGTCGACGTTGAAGGCATCCTTAACGGTATGCATTTGATCAGCGAGTCACACGGTGAAGGGCCACATGTGCAGTTGCTTGCAAGTGGTGTTTCAGTACCTTGGGCTCTGCGTGCTCAAACGATGTTGCTTGAAGAGTGGGGCGTTCATGCTGACGTGTGGTCAGTGACGTCCTGGAATGAATTGCGCCGCAATGGACTAGCAGTGGATCGCTACAACTTCTTAAACCCTGAGTCAGAACAACACGTTGCCTACATCACCAAGCGCCTTGCAGGCCGTCAAGGTCCTGTCATTGCAGTTTCGGACTGGATGCGCTCAGTTCAAGATCAGGTTCGCGAATGGGTTGAACAGCCATTCGTTTCCCTTGGCACCGATGGTTGGGGCATGTCAGACACTCGCGGAGCTCTACGTCGACACTTCCTGGTGGATTCCGAATCCATCGTGGTGCAGGCCCTCACGATGCTCGGCAAGCAAAACCTGATCGAACGCGCCAAGATTGCGGAAGCGATCGTTCGCTATCAACTCCACGACCCGGCTGCTGCCTACGCCGGAAATACGGAAGGCTCCGGCTGACATGGCCAAAGATCCCAAGCGGTTCTTGCGTTACCTCGAAGAGGAACGCAAAGCGGCAATGCTCTACCGATCTTTGGCTACTTCAATGTCAGGTGAGCGCCGCGAGGCCTTACTTGAGCTTGCAGATATTGAAGAACGCCATGCTCGGCACTGGATCGCGATGCTGACCGAAGCGGGGATCGATATTCCACCCGCGCCAACCACCATGCACGCAGACGATGCAGCACTCGTGCATCAAGCAAACACGATGAGCGTTGACGACGTACTCGAGCACCTTGAGAGCGCCGAAACTGCAGCAAACTCTTTGTATGACAACGAGCCTGATGCGCCACAGTCGATGGTCGAAGATGAGGCTTCGCACGCTGAGGCCTTTCGTCGGATGCGTGAAGACAGCGACAATGTGCTGCCCATTCGCGGTGCAATGAAGGCTCCAGGCCCAGATCACATGGAACCGTGGCACAGCACTGACGCTTCCGGAAAAGCTCGCGCCATCGTGTTCGGAGTGAGCGACGGTTTGGTATCCAACACGGCGTTGGTTATGGGCTTTGCTGGCGCAAACCCAAATAGCAACACAATTTTGTTCGCGGGTCTTGCTGGCTTGCTCGCTGGCGCTTTCTCGATGGCGGCCGGTGAATACGTCAGCGTGGCCAGTCAGCGCGATCTCTACCAGCGTGAAATTCAAAAAGAAGCTGAAGAGCTGCTCACCAAGCCCGAAGAAGAACAAAAAGAACTCGAACTCATCTACCGCGCCAAGGGCGTGCCTCGCGATGTTGCAGCAGCAACGGCAGCACACATCATGCAAGATCCAAAGAAAGCCCTTGACACTCTTGCGCGTGAAGAGCTTGGTCTGAATCCAGACGAGCTTGGATCGCCGTTCAAGGTCGCGCTTTCAAGCTTTATCGCCTTCGCTATCGGTGCATCGATCGCGGTCTTGCCGTACCTATTCCTCACTGGAACATCAGCCCTCGTGTTGACGATCGCACTCTCGACGATTGCGTTGTTTGTTGTCGGTGGAATCGTTGGAAAAATCTCAGGACGAGGCATCGCCTTCTCTGCACTTCGCCAATTTGCTTGGGGTGCTGGAGCCGCAGTCGTGACCTTCGCCGTCGGCTCACTCATCGGCGTAAACGTCTAAACACGTGGCAGTTAAATTTCTTCCAGCGCGCATAAAGAAATCAACAGGCGAGCTCACCACTGCTGCAACCCAGCGGATGGAAGCAGATCTACTTTGGTATCGAGAGCTTGGTGCCCAAGAACGGTCCTGGGTTGGTTTGGTCGCACAAGCAGGTATTACCGCTTTCGTGGACTGGTATCGCAATCCGGAACGAGTTGCTGAAATCACTGCTGGCGTATTTGGGGCAGCCCCGCGCGAACTTGCCCGTGTGATTTCACTTGAACAAACAGTTTCATTGGTGCGCACCACAATCGATGTCGTTGAAGAAGCCATTGAAGATATCGATGATCTGGAAACACGCATTCCTCTTCGTGAAGCCGTGCTTCGATATTCGCGAGAAATCGCCTTTTCTGCTGCGGGTGTTTACGCCCGAGCTGCAGAAGCCCGCGGAGCATGGGATGCGCGTGTTGAAGCGTTGGTTGTCGATGCTTTTGTGCGCGGCGATCTTGATAGCACGGTGCTAAGTCGGGTCAGTGCTCTTGGTTGGTCTGGTCAAGGGTCGCTCCTTTTGATAGCGGGCGCCCCTCCGGTTGGTGAACCAGAATTAGCTCTTGCCATCTTGCGACGAGCTGCGGTAAATCACGGACTTGATCTCTTAACTGGGATTCACGGGTCTGTGATGCTGGCAATCATTGGCCGCGTATCTGAGCCTTCCCGAGTTGCTCGTCTCCTTGCCGTGCATTTCGGACCTGGCCCGATTGTGGCCAGTGACCCCCTCGAAGGTCTTGACGATGTGCCAAAAGCTGCCCGCACCACGATGGCGGCTTTAAGCGTGGCAAGTGCCTGGCCGCAAGCTCCTCGTCCGGCAATGACTTCAGATCTGCTGCCTGAGCGCGCGCTTGCTGGAGACTTGGAAGCCCAACAAGCCTTGATCTCGACGGTCTACCTGCCATTGGCTGCTGAAGAAACGCTGCTAGCGACTGCATCGAACTTTCTGGAAATCAGCCCATCGCTTGAAGCCACAGCTCGCGCCATGTTCGTCCACGCCAACACCGTTCGATATCGCCTACGTCGGATTACCGAAATTACGGGCTACAGCCCAAACGAACCCCGCGATGCCTTTGCCCTGCGCCTTGGGCTGACACTCGGGAGAATTGCGCAGCTCGACCAATAACCGATCAGGCTGCTGATTTGTATAAGAAAACGGTGATTATTTCCCTTTTTATCGGGTCGGAGCCGGTTTCCTTTGTAGGAAACCTCTAAAATAAGGGTCATGACATTGGCGGCAGTAACAGCGGCCGATCGCTGCCAATACCGACAGGCTTAGACCGTGCTCGCAATCGTCGCCCCCGGTCAAGGTGCCCAGACCCCTGCAATGCTGCAGTCCTGGCTCAAATTGCCTGGAGCATCGCAACAACTCGCTGATCTCAGTCAGGCCTGCGGCATTGACCTTCTCACCCACGGCACGCTCTCCGATGCCGACACCATTCGTGACACTGCCGTCGCTCAACCTCTCATCGTGGCTGCCGGACTCCTGTCTTGGCAGGCTTTGAACTCCCCGTCAGCAGATGTAATTGCCGGCCACTCCGTTGGCGAAATAACTGCGGCTGTGATCGCCGGTGTTCTCTCGGCGCAGGATGCCATGAGTTTCGTGCAACTGCGAGGCACTGGAATGGCCGCCGCAGCAAAGTTGGTCGCCACCAGCATGAGCGCAGTGCTCGGAGGCGAAGCAGCCGCTGTTGTCGCTAAAGCCGAACTCCATGGACTTACGCCAGCCAACATGAATGGCGCGGGTCAAATTGTTGTTGCTGGCACCTTCCAACAGCTCGATGCCTTTGCCGCAGATGCACCAGAAGGCGCCCGCGTGCGCCCGCTCCCCGTTGCCGGTGCTTTCCACACCGTTCATATGGCGCCAGCAGTAGCGGCACTTCAAACTTTTTCTGCCTCTATGACAACCCACGATCCATCGGCACCGTTGTTATCAAATGCTGACGGCAATGCGGTTGATACCGGCGATGAGATTCTGCGTCGCCTCGTTGCCCAGGTGAGCAATCCAGTGCGCTGGGATTTGTGCATGGACATGATGGTTTCAATGGGTGTGACTGGGTTACTTGAGCTTTCACCCGGTGGCACGTTGGTTGGCCTTGCAAAACGAGCAATGCCTGGCGTCGCAACTGTTGCCGTAAAAAGTCCCGAAGATCTCGATGCGGCATTCGCATTGATTGCTGAGCATGGCGGAAAGGATTCGCAGTGACCGTTTCCATCCAGACACCAACACCACATGCGTTCACTCGCATTCTGTCGGTGGGTTCCTACAGCCCGTCACGCATCGTTGACAACGCGGAGATTTGCTTAAATATCGATTCCAGCGATGAATGGATCCTTGAACGTTCCGGCATCCGTGAACGTCGCTATGCCGCTGAAGATGAATCAGTCATCGAGATGGCCGTGAAAGCTGCGAAGCTCGCAATTGAGCGCGCAGGGATTGAGCCGACAGAACTCGGACTAATTTTGCTCGCCAGTTGCACCTACCCCTACCTCACCCCATCAGCTTCAGTTCAGGTTGCAGTGCAGATTGGTGCCGTTGGAATTCCGGCCACAGATATCTCTAGCGCATGTGCGGGTTTCTGCTACGGCGTTGGCCTTGCAAGCGACACTATTCGCAGTGGTAACGCGAAATATGCGCTCGTCATTGGTGCGGAAAAACTTACCGACTGGTTTAGAAAAGACGATCGTTCAATGGCCTTCCTATTCGGTGATGGCGCGGGCGCAGTTGTCATCGGCGCTTCCGATGTCTCTGGCATCGGTCCAACCATCTGGGGATCAGACGGCACCCAGACTGAAGCCCTGGGAATTGCTCCGTCATTCATCGAGCAGCGCAACGATCCGATCAACAACGTGCCAATGCTCTACATGCAGGGACAAACCGTCTTCCGCTGGGCAGTCACGGAAATGGCTCGAGTAGCAAAAGAAGCAATTGACGCAGCAGGTCTCACCGTTGATCAACTTGATGCCTTCATTCCGCATCAGGCAAACAATCGCATTACTGATGCACTCGTGCGCGCACTCAAAATTCCAGACAGCGTGCACGTTTCACGCGACATCGTGACAAGCGGCAACACATCAGCAGCATCAATTCCACTGGCTCTCTCACGCATTGCGAGAGAAGGCAGCGTGCCAAGTGGCGGCCTTGCCCTCATCATTGGGTTCGGTGCCGGTTTGGCGTATGCAGCACAAGTAGTAACGCTCCCCTAATTTTCTCAACCGACATTACTAACAAAGAAACGAAAGGAAAGTCATGAGTGAGGACATCCTGGCCGGCTTGGCTGGAATTGTGAACGAAGTTGCAGGCGTACCAGCAGAAGACGTCCAGTTGGACAAGTCTTTTGTTGATGACCTTGATGTGGACTCACTGTCCATGGTCGAAGTTGTTATGGCATGCGAAGACAAGTGGGGCGTAAAGATTCCTGACAGCGAAGTTAAGAACCTTAAGACTGTTGGCGACGCCGTCACTTTCATCAGCGCACACGTTTAAATCAAAGGCTTAGTGGGGGTCACTCCCGTTGGGTTTGACCCCCACTCCCTTGCAAGTAACACTCGGTCTCGGAATTCAGGAGTACTAGCAATGACACGTAACGTTGTGGTGACAGGCATCGGAATGACTACGCCTATCGGTGGCGATGCAGCATCAACATGGGCGGCTGCACTTGCTGGCACTCCTGGCACGATTCGGTTAGGCCCAGACTGGGCTGCAGATCAACCGGCGCAGATTGCCGCGATGATGAAGGTTGATCCTGCCGAAATCCTCAAACCCGTTGAAGTGCGTCGGATGGACCGTTCCGAACAATGCGCGCTCATCGCTTCGCGTGAAGCCTGGGCTGATGCTGGTGCCCCCGACGTAGATCCGATTCGCTTGGGTGTCGTTGTGGCTTCAGGTATCGGCGGCATTAACTCCCTCATTCAGGCTTATGAGACTTTGCGCGACAAAGGTGCTGCGCGAGTCTCACCACACATGGTCACGATGATCATGCCCAACGGCCCAGCCGCGATGGTTGGCATTGAAGTCGGCGCGCGTGCGGGTGTTCATACTCCCGTCAGTGCTTGCGCGTCTGGTGCTGAAGCTGTTTCTTATGCTGCAAAAATGATCGAAGATGGCCGCGCAGATGTCGTAGTTGCCGGTGGCACTGAAGCATGCATGAACGGCGTCACCATGGCCGGGTTCGCTGCAATGCGTGCCCTTTCAACTCGCAATGACGATCCAGCCACAGCTTCTCGCGCCTATGACGTTGACCGAGATGGTTTCGTCATGGGTGAAGGCTCTGGCATTTTGATTCTTGAAGAAGAAGAACATGCACGAGCCCGTGGTGCAAAGATTTATGGACGCTACGGCGGCTCTGGTCTTACATCAGATGGTCATCACATCGCTCAGCCTGATCCAGAAGGCGCCGGAGCCGCTCGCGCAATCACGATGGCCTTGGCTGACGCCGACCTCTCCCCTGCTGACATCATCCACGTGAACGCTCATGCCACCTCAACTCCACAGGGTGACTTCGCTGAATCCGTCGCGATCCGTCGCGCACTTGGCGGTCAAGCTGATCACGCCTGGGTTTCGGGAACGAAATCTATGACTGGCCATCTACTCGGCGGCGCTGGCGCAGTCGAATCGATCTTCGCGATTCTGGCCCTTCGTGATCGCATCGCTCCCCCAAGCATCAATATCTTCAACTTTGATACTTCGATTGAGTTGCAGGTCACTAAAGACGGTCCAGTGCAGTTGCCAGCCGGTGACATTGCTGCGCTTAATAACTCATTTGGTTTCGGCGGCCACGACGTAGCGTTGGTCTTTAAGAGCGTTTAGATATCAGCGTCTAGATAACGTCGTGCAGCACGCGAACTGTTGAACCTTCGTGCGCGCAGCGAAATGACTCAAGCTCTTCATCCCAAGGCTCGCCTATCAATCGGGAAATTTCATCGGCCAAACCTTCACCGGTGATTGCAGCCTGCTGCAGTGCTGTGCGTATCCGCTCTTCGGCAACCATGACATCACCATGCTCGCCAATATCGGCTCGGAAAAGACCAAGGCTTGGCGTCACTGAAAAGCGTTCGCCCGCCCGCTTAGGGCTCGCATCTTCTGTTACTTCATATCGAACCTGCTTGAACGCCAAAAGTGCACTCGTTAACTTGGCACCCATCCCCGAAGGACCCTGCCACAGAATCTCGCACCGAACCGAGCCAGGTGCCACCGGCTGCTCGCTCCAGTCCAATTTCACGCTGGTGCCAAATACGCTTGTCAACGCCCATTCAAGATGCGGACTCACTGCACGAGGGCATGCGTGGATAAACACCACTCCGCGCCCACTGTGTGCCTCATGGGACGTTGAATTTCCAGGCTTGGCCTGAATGTGCGTGGTCATCGAGCCTCCTTAGTAACCAGTCGCCTTCCCCAGCCACTGTTACTTCGAAGTCCATGCCAATTCCCCCATGCTAACCGGTAAGGTTCGTTTGACGCGAAAGGCTCGCGTTATTCATTGCTGGAGGAATTCATGGCATTGGCATCCCCTGCCCCTCGCGTACTAGCTGACGTTGTGACCCGTAGTTGGGTGCGAAATATTGCCTTGGTCATCGCTGGAGCCGCTTTTGTGGGCGTAAGTGCACAAATTGCCATCCCACTGCCGTTCACTCCAGTGCCACTCACCCTTCAGACTTTCGCCGTTCTGCTTGCCGCAGCCGCCCTGGGTTCTATGCGCGGAGTCGCCGCGATGACGCTGTACGCAGTTGCTGGAGCAGCTGGTTTCCCTTGGTTTGCTGAAGCCTCTTCAGGTTTCTCGGCACCAAGCTTTGGCTACATCGTTGGATTCATCGTCGCGGCCTTCGTGGTTGGCCGGATTGCAGAGCAAGGAGCAACCCGCTCAGCCGTCCGCACTGCCGGCCTCATGGTTGTTGGCAACGTCATCATTTACGCAGTCGGTGTCACCTGGTTGAAGAACTCACTTGATGCTTCATGGTCAGATGCAATCGCCTGGGGACTTACTCCATTCCTGATTGGTGATGCCATCAAGGTCGCTGCTGCAGCTGGCCTATTCCCAGCAACGTGGCGAGGCCTCAAGAAGGCCGGTCTTTCCGAGTAACCAACGCTTCAGAACTCTTACTTCCGGCGGGTGTCACCAAGACACCTGCCGGAAGTATTTTTTTGCGTTATCCCAGCTCTTCGCTACCCGTTACCAGCTACCCGCTCCACATGCGGCATGCGGCATGCGGCCGCTATACAACCCCTTAAGGAAGTTGCTGCCAGCCTGTTACGGCTAGGTACGCGCTCAAGATCACTGCGACGAAACCTACGATTTGGAATTGATGATCCATCGTGAATCGGTACAGCTTTTGCATCGGATCTTGGGAACCCTTGTCGAAAAATAGTCGGACTGCGATGGGTACCAGAACCGGCGATAAAGCCAGGCTGTAGAGCACGACAAGCGCCAGTCCAGCTTCGAAGACATTTGGGCAAACCGCTATATCGTGCAGCGCAGGGACCAGCATCACAAACGATGAGACATCCTTGATGCTGAGTAAGAAGGCAATGGCGAACATCATCATGAGGCTTGAGTTTTGAACATATGACTGAATGCGAGCTTCCACCCGCTGTTGCACCCTTGGATGCGGAATAAAGAGGTAGATCGCACTCACCGCAAGAACTGCAGCCACCAACAGGCGAACCAAAGCGCCGAACCAATCTGAACCGTCAACTTCGGGCAGCGGCAACTTGCGGAAGCCAAAAATAATGAGCACGCCAAAGAGACCAAAAGCCAGAGCACAACCTGCGGCAAGGGCTGTAGCCCGCTTTCGCCACTGCTCTTGGCCCGTCACCAGAATCGAAAGAGCCAATAGCGACGGAGTGAATGCTGCACCTATCCCAAGCGGGATGACATACAGGAGGGTTTGCACCCCGTGATCATGCCCTACCTACTGCGGAGCCACGCTCGACAACTCTTGAAAGCTCAGTTTGCGATCAACTATTTCTTGGGCTACTGACCGCAGAAATTCATTCTTGCGGCTTGAGTAGAGCACGATGAGCGCCGCCGCTTCATCGACGCTACATGCCCCTTGGACCGCGAGCATTCCTTTGGCCTGTTCTATGAGCACTCTTCCTTGAACCGCAAACTCCACTTGCTCAGAGAGCTCACTTCGGTCAGGCATCGCTGCCCGTTGGATTAATCCAATCGTGGCAAAGTCAGCAAGCATTTGGGCAGCCTGTATTTCAGTCACAGATAGATCGTTTGGACGAATCCAGGCAATCTGCACAACTCCGAGGACTTGAGAGCGCAAGCGCATCGGGACCGCGAGTAATGACTCAAAGCCCAGCCTTGAAATTTGGGCGCCAATTTCAGGCCACTGCGAGAGTTCTTGAGCATTACAGACTTTGATAACTTTCCCAGTTTTCCAACAATCAAAGGCTGGGCCGGCAAATCTTTGAAAATCAAAAAGTCCATCTGCCAATTCCAGATCACCGTCTACAGCCAGTGACCGCAATTCGTTGCGCCCATCGACCACCATGACACCAGCAACTGTTGCACCCAGCAGCTGGATTGATTTCGAGGCGAGGCCATGCGCGAGATCAACGAAATCAAATTCATCAACCAGACCGTCGACGATTTCGATCATGTGGCTAGCAAGCTCTTCTTGCTGGCTACTCATTTGCTCCACCTCTGATCTGGTCTGGAAATGAACACATCAAACTACTGCACCTAGATAACGCGACCCAGCTAAACAACATTTTGCCCCCCTTGAGCAACTACTAATATGCAGTACTCGGTTAATGTCATATCCAAACGAAATGCTCGAGCGCGTAGCAGTGCCAAAGCCACAGACATCGAACAACTTAAAGACTCCGAAAGCATGCCTGTAGCTTGGTGGATCTTGGGCTGGTGTAGATCTGATCCCTGCAGCAAACCCTGAAAACTTTCAAGAGGTAGCCCTGACTGCAACAGTAAAATTGCATCAGTGCACAAATCATTGAGTGCCCATGCGCTTGCACTCTCAGCGTCACCAAGTTCCCCCGGTTCTGCTTTGAGCAAGGTCAAGGCACCTAATCTGATTCCACCAACTTGCATGGGGAATGAGAAGACAGCGCCAATCCCTAATCCCTGGGCTTTACTTGTGAACAGTGGCGCAATGGTTGCTAACTGGGAAGTTACATCGGGGCACCGCATGGGCAACCCAGTTTTTATCACCTCGAGCGAAGGACCTTCACCCAAGTCCAACTCAAGGTTGGCAATATCGAAACCAAGTTGGTTGCTGGCTGCAACTGGGCTAAGCATCGTGTCTCCAGCTGGAGCAACGATCACCACAGAATCAACTGGCACCAACTTTTCACCCAACACACACAGCCGGGTAAGGAAGGATTCAGACTCGACCGCGTTGAGGGCAGCAAGAAATCGACGCCGACTGTCGTTCGCGCCTGCGCTATCCATGCCTACTCCCATTGATCGAACCAACACATAATTTTCCCAGACATCCGGGAAATAATCTCGATTGAACAGTCACTATTTGGAAAACTTCTGAAATCAGAAAGTCCGGACATTGCAAAAATCTGCGATTTGCAGCGTTAAACATGACTAGACATGTCCGGTTTTGGTAGGTATAAATTTATTTAACCTGCGAATCTGGGCAGGAGAAGTACTTGCAAATCTTGGGGCTCCGCCCGGGAGGAGTTGCAACATGATTACGGCACTTTTAGCTGCGAAAGATTCCACCTTCATGGAGGCCACGCGCGATGCCTTCCAGCGCGAGGGGATACGGGTGAGCCACGCTCGGGACACCGAATCAGCCTTCGCTCTTTATTCATCATCAAAATTTGATGTGGTCATCATCCAATTGAACCCACCGGCGGGCATCAGTTTTGAGCTGCCACGCAAGATCCGGGAACGCTCACTGACCCCGATCATTATTTTAAGTGACGAACCGACTCTCTCTGAAGAATTGCAGGCTTTTGCTGCTGGTGCTTCCGACTACATCGGTTTACCCAGCAATATCTTGGCAATAACAGCACGACTCGTCACGCAGGCAACTCATGCCGCAGGGCTTGTTCAGGCTTGGTCAGCAGAGCAAGATGCCAAACTTACGGCTGGCCCCATCTCCATCGATGTGTATTCCCGACAGGTAACCATTAACGGAGTTGAAGTTCCGCTAACCCGAACCGAATTTGATCTATTAGCTATCTTGGTCTCTCGCCCTCAACACGTTATTACGCGCCAAGAAATCCTGGATCGGGTATGGGACAGCCATTGGGATTCAGACGATCACGCGCTTGATACTCACGTTTCTCGGCTTCGCACCAAGATCGCTCGGTCAGGTGGTCCACGAGTTGCCCATGCTGTGAGAGGTGTCGGTTATCGCTTATTTGAAAACGGCAACACTTCTCTCAGCTTCGACGGCTACCAGATCTAATTTCGTAACTCAGGCTGCGTCGAGTGGTTCGAGTAGGCCCCGCAAATGGGCGATTTGCACAGCATCGTGTCGACCTTGCGCACCTAAATACCGGTAGATCGCCATTGTTTCTTGTCGAACTGTTGATTCGCTAAAACCAACGCGATGTGCGATCTGTGCATTGGTGCAGCCCTTGGACATCCAGGTCAACACCATCTTTTGGCGCTTGGAGAGTTCCAACGGAGCTGGCGTGAGTTGTGTTCGACTTGCCGAAGCTGTGAATTGGCCACCAATTTGGCGTACCTGCCCATCCATCGGTGCCTCGAGTTGGGACTGCCAAGACTCATGATTATTCAGGGACAGGTAGAAACTCAAAAGTGCGACTACCCCTGTGAGATCGCTA
>JBIIAA010000063.1:0-12121 GCA_044240165.1 Candidatus Nanopelagicales bacterium | reverse complement strand
ACATCGTGGATGCGACTCCGGCCGAAGTGAAAATACTCAAAGAGATTCGTGACTTACTCGCAGAGCAGCAGAAGCCTTAACCGCCGTGATGTGGTGGAACCTCGCCGCGCAAAAAGTCATCGCGTGAATCGAAGCCGCCTTCTTCGTCTCCTGTGAGATCAGGAAGAAGATCAACTTCAAGCTTTCGTGGCTTCGCTGCTGGCACCTCTGCTGGCTTTGCCGGGTCAATGTTCACAGGTAAAGGATACGGCGTACCGTCGGGTGTGTGGACGAGCAACAATGGCGTGAGCGACAGCGTGCTCATGCTGCACGCGTTAGTCCTTGGGTCGAGCCTCGACTTGAGCGTAGATATATCGGCGAAAAGCACCCCGTAGATGATTTCCTCTTTGATTACTACCCCTATTCAATAGGCAAGCTCACGACTTGGAGCCCGGGCTACGGGGTAGCCCTTGAAGGTGAAGCCCAAGAGTTCTTAACGCGCAAGGACTACATCCAAACCGAGGCTGGGGTCACGCTTGGCAACGAAGGTTTAATGAAGCGAACGAGACGCTTACCAATGGCCATTGAAATCTTAAGGAACACCACAGAACAAAAACCACAGTTCGGTTGTTTTGGAATGCATGAATGGGCAATGGTCTATCGCATCCAACCGGATGAAGTTCGACATGAAAACTATCCACTGCGACTTTCGCCACAACACATCGAAGAAGTAGTAAACGAAGTCGGTTTACGTTGCACCCACTTTGATGCATTTCGGTTCTTCACTCACGATGCCATTCCACTTAACATCATCGAACCAACGCGCGCATCGCAAGCAGATGACGAGCAACCAGGCTGCGTGCATGCATCGATGGATCTCTACAAATATGCGATGTGGGCCGGCCCGTATTTGGCCAGTGAAATAGTCGCCGACTGTTTTGAGTTTGCACGAACGGCGCGCACCTTAGATATGCGTGCTTCGCCTTATGACCTTGCGGGCCTTGGCTACGAGCCAATCGCTATGGAAACGGTGGATGGCCGAGCAGAATACGTTCGTGCCCAACGATCGTTAATGGAAGCAGCTGCTCCCCTACGGGATCGCCTGCTGCATGAATTCACTGAACTTTGCGATTTAGCATTCGATCAGAGCGCTGGAGTTAACTAGCGTTTAAAGCTTGTAATCACTGCAATTTTTCATGAACTAAGTGAACTTCGAGTTAATTATTCAATGTTTTTTTGCGTTTCTTAGAGAGAACGGCATTCTCGCGGTTTTATGCTCCTCAAAAAGGTGGGAAACTTCGTGTGTCAACAAAACAACTCGTAAGTGCGTAGTAGGCCACAAGCCAAACGAGTACTTACACACTCAAAGGAGCACAACTCCATGAAACTGCTCAATGCACTGTTTAGTAAGACTCACGCCAGCAAAACCGAAACGATTTATCGTGATTGGGATCGCCTACGTGCGAATGCTGTAAGCCCAAGTGAGCTAGCCGAGATTGATGCAATCTTCTCTCGTGCAATATAAAAAACCCTGCTAGTGCGCATCTCGCGTGGCTGAGGGGAAAGCCGTCCAGGCGGTGCCACCCCTCAGCTACGTGAGGCAGGTTGAACCCACGCAGCACTTGGGTGAACAAGTCCGGCAGACTAGGGGCTTCACGGCTCCGTAGCTCAGGGGATAGAGCAGAGGTTTCCTAAACCTTTTGTCGGCAGTTCGATTCTGCCCGGGGCCACTAAATAATTATTCTCATTAAACAGTTAAGAGTGCCGCGCAAATCTCGTTCAGATTGTTCATACAGAAACCGGATGCCTCACTGCAGTGGAATAAATCGGAGACTCCGCGGCTTCTAAGCCAGTCGCGATGAGTTAGACACCGTTCACATCTGGAATGCGAAAGTCGTTTTTATGTTGAACGGTCCACGACCTGAAATCAGTTAATTCGATTCCCCATGATCGAACTGCATCTAGATCGGCCTTATAGCCACCTGTGAAATCAACCCACTTCTGTGAAAGCGCTAAGCCCTCATGTATGCCTGTTTCTACTGCTTCCTCATACGTTAGGTACACGGCTTCAATGCTGGTTCCCAGCATCTCGTTAAGTTGATTGGTCACTTCATCGATTGATAGAGCTGCACAGGCTAGATCAATGTTTTGCCTATTGAACTTGGCAGGGTCAGCGAATGCTGCAGCAGCAAACTCACCGACATCTTCCGAGGCTATTAGCTGCAATTTCGAGTCTCTACCGAATGCAGTCTCAAGCAGTCCATCGCTAAGTGATCGAAACATATACTTTGCTTTAGGCCTGATGAAGTTATCCATCATGAATGCAGGTCGCAATACTGTCCAACACTCAAACCCTGCATTACGGACTTTCTCTTCTACATCCCACTTGTCAGTCCAGTATTTTCTAGACCAGACACCCTCATTCCAAAGGGGAAAGGATTCGTGTCTCCCGGCCTCGCACACTGATGTGTGTACAAAGTGCTGAACTCCAGTTTGTATTGCCGCATCAACGAGAGCGAATCCTTGCCTGCGCTCTAAATCATTAGTTCCAGGATCAGGTTGCTGTATAGAAAAAACTCCAGTAACACCAGTCATGGCTTCAAGCAGGGACTCTTGCTCATTTAGGTCCCCCACCCGCAACTCAGCCCCCAGCTGAACGAGAGCCTGCGCTGAATCTGTATCTGGATCACGAACCAGAGCTCGCACCGGAAAACCTCGGCGTCGCAGAGCCCGAAGTGTGGCACCGCCCTGCGCGCCAGTTGCTCCAACCACCAAAATTGTCACTCTTGTTTTTCCCCATCATCGTGTCGGCAGTTCGAATCTTTCCCGGGCCACCGACAATCTTCGACTTACATCGGGCTTAAGTACTGTCCACCGCATACTGAAAACATCTGCCCTGTGACGAATTTGGAATCATCCGAAAGAAGGAACCCGACCGCGGGGGCCACATCTTCTAGCGGGTCCCCTAGTCGCCCAAACGCAATAGGGTCGGTTATTTTCTTCAGCCGTTCAGGTCGGCCCTCAAAAAACTTTTGTGCATTTTCGGACATTGCTGATGGGGCATAGCAATTTACGCGAATTCCGTATTTTCCCCATTCGCGAGCAACGGTCCTCGTGAGCGACATGATGGCGCCCTTCGTTGCTACGTATCCCGACCCTCCCGGAAATCCTTGAAGTGAAGTTGATGATGTTGTGTTGACGACTGAGCCTGAATTATTTTCCTTCATGTATGGAAATACCTCTTGAGAGCAATAGATCGTCGACCACAAGCCACTCCGTAGACTCACTTCAAAATCTTCATCCGTGAATGATTCAAACGGGTTGCCATTATTTGCTGCCTGGGCGTTGTTCACTAACCCATCGATGCGCCCGAAGTGCCTATTCACCTGATTAAAAGACTCACGAACCTGCTCACGAATCCCAGCATCCGCTTGGAGTACAAGGATGTTTTGCTGATGGCGCTCGAGAAGGTCATGAAAGCCATTTTCAGCACGACTTTGGTCTCGAATCAACATCCCAACAGATGCCCCTCGTTCCAAAAGGTGCTGACTAATTGCAAGACCAATTCCTTTACCCGCACCCGTGACGATGACTATTTTTCCCGCTAAAGACATCTGAAATCCTTCCCAGTTAGTTACAAATAGCAATTTTCTTAATTTGAAATTTTAGGTGTCGATACCAATCGGTCCGGCAAGAGCTCCTCCGTCTACAGGAAGAACAATGCCAGTGATGTGTTGGGCTCGATCCGAGCAGAGCCATACCGCCGCTTCTGCTTGATCCTCTGGCGTAGCGGGACGCTGCATTGGAATTGATGCGACCGTGTGTGCGTACTGCTCGGGTTGTTGCTGAGCCCACCAACCCATATTAGGAGTTTCCGTAAATCCAGGAGAAATGCCATTAACTCTGATGTTGTATTTGGCGTTCTCAAGTGCCGCACTCCGGATTAGCCCGATGACTCCCCACTTTGCAGCAGTGTAGGCAGATAAACCCACTTGACCTTGTAGTCCCGAATTAGAAACAGTACAAATGATGGCCGCGGCAGTTTCTTGCTTGCGCATGGCTATGAGTTCATGCTTGATACATAACATTGTTCCGGTTAACGTCACTGCAAGTGTCTTGTCCCACTTGGCTTTTTCTTGCAACATCACAGGGCTTGTGCCAGCTGACATACCAGCGTTATTGTGCGCGAAATCAATTCGCCCAAACCCGGCTAGTGTGGCTTCTATAAGGCTTTCCACCTGCAATTCGTCGGATGCATCCGCTGTGTGCACGAGTGCGTGCCCACCGTTGCTGATGATCATTTCATAGGTTTCTTGGGCTTTGTGTTCATTTAAATCGGAGACCATGACTTTGGCGCCCTCTCGAGCAAAAGCCAACGCGCTCGCTCGCCCAATTCCGGATCCTGCCGCTGTGACAACACCACACTTATCTGCCATTAGTCCTGCATATTGATGCGCCACTCTCACTCCCCTTTATTGCCTGTTGTAGTTACCGACTATTTTTCAGACTGGACGAAAGGTGTTACTCCTGACGATGCACCTCACGTTTACCCAGCTTGGAAGTTACACCGATTGCCGGGGGTTTAGGTACCGAGATCGGTCAACTTGCGCATCGGTAATTACTAAGTAAGGGCCATCACTTTACTCTGTAAAGTGCTATAAAGCAACGTTTTGACTTATGGGCCAAGCTCAGCCCAACGGCGAACTTGGAGATGACCAATGAACGGATCGTTAACGCGGCCACGAACACCACCGCGACCATGTCGGCAGCTGAGGTGGCGACAACGAATATTTCCAATGGGTCGGCATCTGTAGTGGTATTCAACTTCTCTCCGAGTCCGTTATTGACCGCAGGGCAAATCTAATTGGTGCTCATCAGCTCAACAATTTCGAATTCCAATGCCGTCCAGCACTGCGATCAAAGCCCCAGCGGAAGTTATGACGATGGTCAGGAGTGAGCGAGCAACTCGTACCTCAGCAATGTGCGGGTTACCCAAGCGACCAAAGACCTGATAATCATCACCATTATGAATACGCCGAGCAATAATGCGGCTCCCCAACTGCCTTCTTGGTTTCAGCCATCTGGGCTTGCCCCGGGACAAACGTGTTCTGTTGGTGGTCACAAGGTTGGCCACAATGGATTAAAGGTTGAGTTTCTGTGTGTAACCGAGTGATTTTTTATGAAGTGGATGATTGCGGACCACAGCTGAGCACTCAATGCAGGGTGCCTCAACTCTGTTCTGGTCACATAGGTGTCAAAATTTTTTAGTACCTACTTATGTTCTTGGTGCTGAAGATGATCCATAGCATGTCCCAAGCTTTTGACTAAAGAATACGTTCTCGAAGCGGACTTCTTACGCTCTAACTTCGCTTCTGATGAATCAAGACGAACGCATCATTCGGAACAATCACTATGAAGTAGCGCTCACAGCGCGTGCAATGAGAACCGTCAGCATCAGGATAGAAAGCAAGACCTGCAGACCCATAATTAATTTAGTGGGCCTAGACATAACAGCCTCGGAAGTTGGCCCGTAAGTTGAGTTGACATTCAGCGAGATGAAAATGTAATCAACGATGTTTGGAGTCGGGGCTCTTTCGCCCTCGCGGGCCGGCCAAATAAAGGCGCCCTTAGGGGTAACGACGTCGAGATATACGTATACGAACGTGAACACAGTGACGCTTAAGGCATACATCGCTGCAACGTCCCAGAGACTTCCCAGCCCGAAACCTTTTCTAGCAGTGACCGAAGTAATCATGGTTACTACGCTGAAGATCACCTGAATAACGGAAAAAGTTAAATACACAGCGATGATGCGAAACATCGCTTCACGAGTGCCACGCAACACCGCAATAATTAGGACGATGATCGTCACTATAAATATGACTGTGCCGATGTTCTCTACTAGACGTGCATGATCTGCGTCGCCTCCACTGATGGTTCCTCGAATGATGAGGAATCGCGAAAACACTACGTCCATGATCCAAATGACGAAAGCACCTGCAATGATTGCTAGTCGACCTTTTGGACCAAGTATGCGTTCACGCAGTCGCTCCGCCGGCCCAAGTTCGGTCGACGCATCATTCAGATTGTTTACCTGGTCAGCCACGATCAGGAGCCTAGGGTATTCATCCAAAAATTGATGACACGTCGCAATCCTGTGGGGTGTGCATTCACATGGCACTTACAGGGAGCCTGAGTCACGCTGACATTCTCACCCCCTTCGACTCGCTTCATTTCGGCGAAGGACCGACAGAAAATGGCTAGTCCGGAATTTGGAAAGTGGAGGTGCGCGTTAATCCAGCGGCCCGACCCTTAGATGAGATCACCAAAGCCATCTTCCGAGATGCTTCATCAATCATTTCGTCACCAAGCATCACCGCGCCGCGTGAACCACCAGCTACAGAGGTGAAGTAGTCGTAGGCATCAAGAATCAGTTCTGCATGGTCGTAATCATCTTGTCGGGGGGCAAATACTTCATTCGCCGCAGCAATCTGATCTGGATGAAGCACCCACTTGCCATCAAGTCCAAGGGCTGCCGATCGGGAGGCCACCCGCCGGAAACCATCAACATCGCGAATGGCCAGATAAGGGCCATCTATCGCCATCTTGTTATGTGCTCGAGCAGCCATCAAGATGCTCATCAGAATGTAGTGATAGGCATCGCCAACGTCATATCCCTGGGGCTGTTCACCCACAACAAGTGATTTCATATTGATCGATGCCATGAAGTCGGCTGGCCCAAATATGACGGTCTCGATGCGAGGCGATGCTGCCGCTATCGCATTAACATTCGTCAGACCCAGTGCGTTCTCTATTTGCGCTTCGATTCCGATGCGACCAATAGGCAGCCCATTGGCCATTTCGAGTTGTGTCAATAACAAATCAAGAGCAACAACTTGCTCAGGGGTTTGAACTTTAGGCAACATGATGCAATCAAGGAGCGAGCCAGCGCCTTCAACAACTTCAATGACATCGGAGTAGGTCCATCGCGTGGTCCAGTCGTTGACTCGAACTGTTAATATTTTTTCACCGTAGCCGCCTTCAGTTAGCGCAGACACTACGTTTTTCCGTGCGTCAGCCTTAGCAAGAGGTGCCACGGAGTCTTCAAGATCCATGAAAATGGCATCTGCATCTAGGCCCTTAGCCTTCTCCAACATTTTTGGACTCGAGCCTGGTACCGCTAATACAGAGCGGCGTGAACCGGTGCGTCGAGTGATTGCCATCAAATGCTCCTAAGGGTTCCAGCCAGATGCCTCATATGTGAAACCCTAAGATACCGATGCAAGCGGGAAACTCAGCATTCTTTCCAGACTACGGCGCAGGAGTCCTTCCAACCGGAATCATCCGCCCTCGGCTATGAAGTGCTGGTCTGTTCACCGTAATTCGATCTACGACTCATCATCCAATATTTCAACGTTAGTTTACGAGCCAATACATAGACCGGGCTTGGACTAAAGCGAAGGTCCCAAGGAGTGGTGAACTAACGCGGTGTAGTTCACCACTCCGACACTTCGCATACATCAGTGTCTAAAAGAACTTATGGTGCGAAATTCCTTTTTGAAAAGAATCACAAGGAATTACATGCCAAAACGTTGTGCACCATCAATACGAATGACCGTTCCATTGAGGTAATCATTTTGTGCAATTTGCAGAGCTAACTGCGCGTACTCGTCTGCACGGCCCATGCGCTTAGGAAACGGAACACCCGGACCCCATTTTTCATTCGCGCCAGCTTCATCTGCGCCATAGGCGTAGGTGTAGAACGTGCCTGGCGCAATGCTCATGAAACGCACGCCGATAGGCGCCAGATCTCGGGCAGCCGTCAACGTCATACCGATGATGCCGCCTTTCGCTGCAGAATATGCAACTTGCCCTACTTGGCCTTCAAAACCAGCGATGCTGGCCGTAGTAATTACTACTCCGCGATGCCCGTCAGCCAACGTTTCATTTCCTGACATAGCAGCGGCAGCACGGCTTGAAACCGCAAAAGCACTAATGAGATAGCTACTGATCGTCTTAGTGAAATCGTCTGTTGAGTACGCAGAACCATCGCGCCCAACAATTCGTCCAGCTGCCCCACTTGGGCCACCATGAGCAACAACTGCCACCCGGAGTGGATACTTCGATTTTGCTACCTCAATTGCGTTTTCGATTGACTCACCATCGAAAACATCGGTAAGCACAAAAGTCGCTCTACCTTCACCAATCTCGCGTGCAAGGTCATTGCCACGCTCTTCATGAATATCGGCGATCACTACGTGGCAGCCAGCTTCTGCCAGCCTTCTGGCTGTGGCTGAACCGAATCCACCTGCTCCACCGGTGACCAGCGCGCTCGAATTTTTCAGTTCCATACATATCTCCTCGATTTAGATTTCTCGCGGGTGACGCCTGATAACGGCATCGCAAGCCCGCGTATTAGGGTGAGACTTTGGACTTCGGGGGTCTTGCGATTTATTTAACTCAAGTCACTTTACACGCGAAGTGATGTCCGGTACTTTACTATGTAAGAAGTTGCGCGGTTGTGTCCCGGCCCATTGAGCTTGGGGATCGCGCAACATATTCATTTCGTCAGGAGAAGTTGTGGAAGAAGCAGTAATTGTCAGCGCTATCCGAACCCCGATTGGGACTGCATTCAAAGGCACTTTGACTGAGACCAGTGCTGAGACTCTCGCCACCTTCGTGTTGGGTGAAGCAGTTAAGGCCAGCAACGTCGATCCCGAAAGTATCGATGACGTAATTTTTGGCGAAACTGGCAACGCTGGTTCCTGTTTGGCCCGCTATGCCGCAGTTGCCAATGGCATGGAAACCGTTGCCGGTCAGGCAGTTCAACGTTGGTGCGCATCTGGCTTGGCTGCGATTTCTAGTGCTGCTGGCACTATCCGTGCAGGGGTGGACGAGGTGATCGTTGCTGGAGGCGTGCATTCATCTTCAACTGGCCCAAAAACTCTCTGGCGCGTCTTGGGTACTACCGACGAGTTCAGAGAGGGTTCGAAAGGCAGTTTTCCCTTTAGCGCTGACGCCACGGACGACGTCACACTCTCAGTTGGCTGGAACGTTGCCCAGCTTGCCGGATTGTCACGAGAAGACATGGATCGCTGGGCGTGGCGTTCACACATGCGCGCGGCAGAAGCTATCGCTGCGGGAAAGTTCCTCGATGAAATTCGCCCGATCACCGTCCAAACACTCGATGGTCGAACCGTTGAATTTTCTGTTGACGAGCACCCTCGCGCTGGTTCCACCATGGAGAAACTGGCCACATTGAAGCCGCTACACCCAGAAATTCCAGACTTCTCAATTACTGCCGGTAACGCTGCCGGGGTCAATGACGCTGCATCTGCACTTGTCATCACAAGCCGCTCATATGCCGAGGCTCATGGACTTACGCCACTTGCACGCGTGCGTAGTTGGGCCGCGGAAGGTGTCGCACCACGATTGACTGGGATGGGCGCAATCGCTGCTGCACAGAAAGTCTTAACGCGTAATGGGCTCGGAGTCGATCAGATTGACCTGTGGGAGATCAACGAAGCATTCGCTTCCGTCTCTGTTGCAGCGTGCAAAATTATGAATATCGATGAAGAAAAAGTAAATATCTACGGCAGTGGCTGCAGCCTTGGTCACCCCATCGCGGCTTCTGGTGCGCGAATGGTCACAACGATGGTGCACGAGTTGCGTCGTCGAGGTGGCGGCCGCGGCCTTGCATCAATGTGCGCCGCTGGCGGCCAGGGTGGCGCACTCATCATTGAAGTTGACTAGTACCGATCTGTAATTCTCTTTCTTAAATATTGGAGAACATATGACACGCAAACAACGAGACGCCGTCATCGCCGGGGTATATCAAACCAAGCAAGGCGACTGGAGTCACGCGACTCAGGTCCAAGTCTGGTGGGATTCAGTTCGTGGCGCTTGTGAAGACGCTGGTATCGAGCTTGCTGAAATTGACGGACTCATTGGCCCGGCACCCGATGGTGCTGGCATCCGAGCACAACTCCCAGGTTCCCCCTTGGGTTACGACCTCTTGGGCAAGCCTCTGCGGTTCCAAGCTGCATCATCAATTGGTGCATCTTCGTCAGCATCAAACATCAACCTGGCTCACTACGCAGTGAGCACGGGCCTAGCAGAAGTTGTTGTCGTTGCAACCGCATCAGGCGGTGTGAACGAGGGTTATAACAGCACCGATCGTGACTCCGCAATCGCAGCAATGGCAAAACTCAGTGGTCCATATGAATATGTTTACGGAACCACTCGGGTTTCCGATTACGCAACGTTAGCCATGCGGTATTTCTATGAATATGGCGCGACGAGCGAGCAATTAGCCGAAGTAGCTGTCGCGCAACGACACGGTGCGACTCTTCACCCTCTGTCATTTAACGGCCATCGCGGAGAAATCACTGTTGACGATGTCATGTCGTCACGAATGATCTCGGATCCGCTACGACTTCTCGATTGCTGCTCCATTAACCAGGGTGGTGGTGCTTACATCGTTACGACCGCCGAGCGAGCGAAGCAATCAGCGACTAAGCCTGCTGTAGCTCTGCTTGGTTACGGCGAAGGACATAGTCACATCGACCCCAACGCTGTTCCTAGCCTTGCAAAGTTTGAAGCTCCACGCATTGCCGCTGATACCGCCTTTGATCAGGCCGGTATCACCAGGGATGACATCGACCTCACGGCGATTGGTGACCACTTCACCATCAACGTCCTACTTGGCCTAGAGGGATCCGGATTCTTTAAACCTGGTGAAGCAGCTCGCTTCGCTGGCGAAGGTGGTCTCAAAATTGGTGGTGCCTTGCCAACCAACACCGCCGGTGGATTCCTCTCGTTTAGCCACGCAGCCATGTGCGGATTATTTAGCTTCGTCGAGGTAGTCGAACAGCTCCGAGGGGATGCTGGAGACCGTCAAGTTGCCGGTGCTCGATATGGGTTTGTTAATGGTGTTGGCGGAGCGATGCAAAACAACTTTGCTGCGATCTTAGGAAAGGTGTGACACCATGACCGAATACAATAAATTCTTGCCTGAAGGCATACCAAGTTGGCAGATGCCGTATTGGGATTCACTCAAAGAGCATGCAGTTAAAGTCCAGAAATGTTCAAGCTGCGGAACTCTTCGTTATGTTCCGAAAGAACTCTGCTACAACTGTCAGTCAATGGATGTCACCTGGACCACGATTTCTGGGACCGGTGAGATTTATACGTACACCGTTGTGCGCAGAGCACCTACGCCTGCCTATCAAGAAGAGGCACCGTACACAATCGTGCATGTGACCATGTCTGAGGGTTTCCGCATGATCGGCACCTTGAATGGAATTGACGTCGATAACGTTGCAATCGGCCAACAGGTCAAAGTTGCATACGATGACATCACTCCGGAATGGACACTTCTTACATTCGTACCAGCCTAGATCCAACGTTTAAAAAACAGGGGTGCAACCGATTTCGGTTGCACCCCTGTTTTTACAAGCTCAAGAGCAAACTAGCGCCCGAGCCAGACAGCCTCACGTTTTTCAGCGAAAGCAAGTGGCCCTTCTTTTGCATCTTCTGAATTGAATACAGTCGAATAAATGTATTCAAACATCCGCCTTGACTCTTCCATATTCTGATGACGATAGAACTGCACCATCGCTTTAGATGCCTGCACCGAAAGAGGCGCGTTCTTTGCGATCATGGCCGCAATTTCTTGTGCCCGATCCATCAATTTCTCCGGTGCAGTGACTTCCTGAACGAAGCCCAAATCATGCGCACGTTGAGCGCTGAGTCGGTCACACGTCAGGAGTAGGTACATGGCTTCTGCAGCTGGGAGAGTTCGTGCTAGGTGATGGACGGCGATGCCGGCCAAGATTCCTCGCTTCGCCTCAAAAACTCCGAAATAGGCTTCCTCACTTGCCACGCGGATGTCGCAATCGATTGCCATCTCCATGCCACCTGCAACGCACAGTCCATTTACAGCTGCAATAACCGGCTTTGGGCAAGAGCCAAATGGAAAAGCTTCAATGGAGTTCATCCCATAACTTCTCGAGAACTCACCACCCGAGGCCTCACGCAATTGGGAAATATAGTCATCGGCTGAGATCTCTCCAAGAGCGAATGCCGATTGAAGCTGATCGCGCTTGGCATTGCTTACCACCATCGCTTTTAAATCAGCGCC
>JBIIAA010000157.1:0-3562 GCA_044240165.1 Candidatus Nanopelagicales bacterium | reverse complement strand
CACTGCTTGAAGGTGCTGAAGCAGTTGGCATCTGGGAGTTAGCCCACCGCGAATGGCGAATTGCAACGGCTGCATCCCTCGTGGGGCTCTTGGCGATTTCAAGTGAGATTGCTCGTAGTTATGCACTTGATCGCAAAGCCTTCGGTGTAACGATCGCAAAGTTCCAGGCAATTTCCCATCAGCTAGCTGACATACATATGGATGTTGTAACTTCGAGAAATATGACCATTAAGGCAGCCTGGCTCACTGAAAATGAACCGGACTTCCGTCCAGAACTTGCAGCAATGGCAATGGCCCATGCAACTCGAGCAGCATTGCGCAGCACTGCAAAAGCCGTTCATGTGCATGGCGGTATGGGCATCACCAATGAAGCAGACATCAGCCTGTTTTATCGCAAGGTTTCTTCATGGTCACTCGTTGGCGGTGGAATTCGTCGCGATCTCGACGACATCAGCAATGCAATTGATCGTCGAGCCCAAGAACTCGCGGCCGCCACACTTACTTCATCGAATCGATAGGGAGGAACTGACATGGATTTCAGTCAAGTTGAACTTACGTCCGACCAGTTAGTTTTTGAGAAAGAAATTCGAGAGTTGATCTCGCAAAATTGGACTCCAAATCTTTCTCATATCGCCGTGGATCACGATCGCATGCCAAAGTCAGTGCGGATGGAAATGTCTAGGCGCGGATGGATTCATCCCGAACTTCCCGTTGAGGCTGGTGGCGCCGGGCTGGGTGAAATCGAACTCGAAATGATCACGAATCTTTTCGACGAGTACTACATCCCAGCGAACGTGAGTTCGTCATTGCTCATTCCGACGCTGGAAAAATTCGGCTCGCAATGGCTGAAAGACAACGTGCTTCCGGGCATTCGCTCCGGCGAATTGACCACCTGTCTTGGTTATTCAGAGCCTGACAATGGATCTGACATGGCTGCCGCAACCACTCGTGCAGTGCAAGATGGCGACACCTGGCTCATCAATGGCCAAAAGATGTGGACCACGTGGGGCAACGAATCAGACTACGTATTCCTGCTGACTCGCACTGGTGCAGTTGAAGAAAAGCACCGCACCCTGACGATGTTCTTAGTGCCGATGAACACCCCAGGTGTTGAGGCCACTCCAGTATGGATTCTTGGTGGTGGCCGCACCAACGTCACCTTCTATACCGACGTGATGATTTCTGACAACTTCCGTATTGGTCCGGTCAATGATGGCTGGAGTGTTATGTCAGAGCCGCTTGCAACGGAACACGGAGCCGGTGTTGTGACTGAGGGAGTAGCGCCGGTTAATGGTTCGATGGGCGCTGGTTTTTCTCGGGTATTCCAGAAACTTGTTGACGGTGCAATTCAATGGGCGGCTTCACGCACCATGCCTGACGGACGCTCACGTCTTGAAGATCCATTAGTGCGAGCGACGTTGGCTGAAGCCATGCTCGACCTAGAAATGTGCTGGAATGCAGAAGGCGAACTCGGCAAGCCGATGTCAGCTGAAGCTCTTGCCAAGCAAGCCGACAAACTTGCAGATATGGCTGCGCCAGAAGGCCTTCTTGATTTCGGTGTTGATGGCAGCATCGCGGCCGGCATCATTGCAAGTGAGAGACAGCATGCACCAGGCACTGCGGTTTACGGTGGAACCACGGAGATCTATCGCAACAACCTTGCGCGCCGACTCGGTCTGCCAAGGCCGTACTAATACAACCTGTTGCGTTTAAAGAATAAACAAATAGCTACGAAGCAAAAGAACATGAGTGTGGGTGGCGATTTCTCGCCACCCACACTCATTTGTAAATCAATTACTTTTGTTGCGAACTAGCCCTTCAGTACAACCTTGCCTGTTGCTACGTCAACGAGGTCACCACAAGTGATGGCCTTGTCAGGCACGATCTTCTGATCAACGATCGTGACGAACCACGAGCAGTTGCCTGGGGTGCCGTTTGATCCAAGCGCGCTTGGGATGTAGTTCACTGGCTTTGGCAGTACGCCAGCGCCATCAAATGCCTTCACCTTGTGCGCAGCATTAACGATGCCTGTGCGGGTTGGGCAGATGCCGGCAGCCTTGATGCTCTTGATCATGGTGTCAGCTGAGACGTATGACATTGGTGGGTTCGCACCATATGGGTTGAAGCCCGCTGCCAACATCGCGTTGGTGTAGGTACGGAAGCCTGGGCGACCGGTGACACCGGGAGGAATTGACCCGTAGGTTGAACTGATGACTCCGTTCACGCCTGGGCCAGCCTTGGTGACCAATGCTGGGTCAGAAAGACCTGGCATATTGAGCCCTTTCAGTGTGATGCCTTGCTGCTTGAGTGCCTGGAACACTGACACTCCGCCGTCTGGCTGAAGAACTGCGATCACGGCATCGGCGCCTGACGCACGAATGGCTAACGCCGTTGACGTCGCATCGAATGCACCAAATGGGGCATCGTTCTTAGTGAGCACAGTGCTCATACCCGCTAATGGCGCAAGCGCCAAAGTGTTCTTGAGGTTTTGTACCGCAGCTGGCACAGGGAAGGTGATACCGGCAATCTTGGTGGCACCTGTGGTAGCTAGCCGCTTCACGATCGATGTGCTTGCCAAGGTGTTTGAACCTGGTCCGCCAGAGCCGAAGACGTTGAAGTCAGTAGCTGAAGGTGGTAACCCAGTGCCAAATGCAGGAACGTTGGCAGTCTTCAATGCTGGGAACATGGTGTCTACTGCTGCTGCATAGTTAAGTGCGAGAACTTGATCGCGATCCAAAGCTTGGCTCGCTGCAGTGATTTGACCAGCACCGTTTGATGCATCGTCGTACTTTGAAAGCACGAGCTTGCGACCGAAGATGCCACCCTTGGCATTTTCTTGAGCAACGCGCAGCGCAACTGCTTCGTAAGCGCCAGCAAAACCTGGTGCGCTTGGGCCGGTCAGTGATGTAAGCATGCCGACCTTGAGGGTCTTTGCATCTACGCCTGGGGTTGGGGCACACGACGCTGTGGTGACGACCTTCGGTGCTGGCGTTGGTGCAGCTTGTGCACTTGCCAAGGCAGTCATGGTGACTGCAGCACTGAGGCCTCCGACAACGAGGTATGCAGAACGACGCTTGCGCATCTGTGATCCTGCCATGTGAAATCCTCCTAATTACGCGGACAAACACATTGTCTGACCGGTTCCAGTTCAGCAACATCACGCTTCACTAGTTGGAGACAAACTAGATCGTTATTCTCAAATGCGCTACCCTTTCCGAGGTTTTGTTTCACATTCGTTATCTTTGCCGTTCTGCCCGATATTTCGGCTGTATTTCGCGGGTGGACGTGACCTAGGTAGAGGCCATTTCTCGAGTTATGCTGAATCCCACGTGATTACTCACGGGTTTGAGTGGTTTACACCACGTCAGGTGGAGAATTGTGAACCTACTACCCGTCGCAAAAATCCCTATTTGTCATACTTTCGAAAATATCTGCAAACAAATTGCACGAAACCCCTTGTGTACTCTCCGACGAGAGCCGATAGTTGTCTCATTAGTGAAATTTGGCAGGCGATTGTCTTGCCCTCTCGAGGAGGCTGTTTTGTCACGTAATCTTGATATGC
>JBIIAA010000062.1:0-12446 GCA_044240165.1 Candidatus Nanopelagicales bacterium | reverse complement strand
TTCACCTCGAGCAGCACAGTTCGTAACTTGGTAGGTATCGCTGGTAAGCCACACCACACCACAGTCGTTGCTTGCATCGGACCCCTAACAGTTAAGGCTGCGCAAGAACACGGTCTACGGGTAGACGTCCAAGCAGACAGCACGACGTTGATCGGCCTTGTTGAAGCGCTGGCTGCTCATGGTGAAGAACTTCGCCTTGCTGCACTTGAAGCGGGCGAGGGTAGTTGGCGGCCAAGTCGTCGACGCACTCCAACGCGACGTAAGGCGTAACTGCGAATGGCGACACCAGACCGCACGGTTGTTCATCTTCTGCGCCATGGAGAAGTCGATAATCCAGAGGGCGTGCTCTACGGACGCCTTCCTGGATATGTGTTATCTGATCTTGGGCATGAAATGGCTCAACGTGCAGCAAAGGCACTAAGCGGGCATGCCATCACTGGCGTGGTTTCTTCGCCGATGGAGCGCGCTCAGCAAACAGCGGTACCCATGGCGGCCGCGCACGGCTTGGAAATCTCCACCGACCCACGTCTCATTGAGGCTGACAATGTGTTCGAAGGACAACGCGTCAGTGTTGGTGATGGCGTGCTGAAGCAACCGCGCACCTGGAAGCATCTATACAACCCATTCAAGCCATCCTGGGGTGAGCCGTATGACATCGTTGCGGCTCGAATGACCGAGGCCGTTCACGCAGCTCGCGATCAGTTCCTTGGCGGCGAAGTGGTGCTGGTGAGTCATCAATTACCGATCTGGATAGCTCGACTGGCAGCAGAGCAGCGACGTTTGTGGCATGACCCACGCAGCCGTCAATGTTCGTTAGCGTCGATTACTTCGCTGACCTATAGCGAGGGTGATCTCGTAGCGATCACTTACACCGAGCCTTCGCGTGATTTGCTTGAAAAAGCCAGCAAGGTGGCTGGCGCCTGACGTTTGTCACCGCCTGGACACCTATGCGTCAAACCAAGACCACAATTGCTGCCAGCTTCGTACTGGTGGCTATGACTGCCTTGACAGTGTCAGGTTGCGCTGAATCTTCGAGTACCTCGTCCGCAGGTAGCGAAACCAACTTCGTTGCCGGTGACGGTTCCATTGAAGTGATTCCTGTTGATAAGCGAGTTCCTGCTCCAAATTTCACGCTTAAGACTCTCACTGGTGCAGATTTCACCTTGCGCACGCAACTTGGCAAAGTCGTGGTGATGAATGTATGGGCTTCATGGTGTGCACCTTGTCGCGCTGAAGCACCGGAACTGCAAGAGGCGTGGCAGAAGGCAGACCAGAAAAAAGTGCAATTCGTTGGTCTTGATACACGGGATTCAAATGCCTCTGCGCAAAATTTTGTCGATAGGTATGGGATCACCTATCCCCAAGCCATCGATACAGAAGCAAGAGTGCAACTCCTGTTTCGCGAGACCTTGCCAGCGCAAGCCATTCCGTCAACGTTGATTGTTGACGCGAAGGGAAATGTTGCAGCGCGCATCCTGGGAGTAACAACACAAGCAGCACTGCGCAGTGTCATTGATGATGTGCAAAAGAGCACCTCATGATCGCCGATGTCATCTCTCAAGGCACGCTGCTTTTCGCATTGCCCCTTGCGTTTGCTGCCGGACTCTTGGCCTTTGTGTCGCCCTGTGTTTTGCCGTTAGCCCCAGGCTATTTGTCGTATATCACTGGGCTAACCGGAGCCGAGTTAGCAGACGTTAAAGGTAATCGGGGCCGGGTACTCCTCGGAAGTCTTCTATTTGTCGCAGGCTTCAGCGTCATCTTCGTGTCATACGGAGTGCTCTTTGGTTCCATTGGATCGACTCTGTTGGAGTACCAAGAAAGCATTGATCGCGTACTTGGCGGTGTTGTCATCTTGATGGGTTTGGCATTTATGGGATTCATCCCAGGGTTGCAACGCGAATGGCGCATGCATCGGCTACCCACATGGGGTGTTGCTGGTGCACCGATTCTTGGTGTGCTTTTCGGCTTGGGTTGGTCACCGTGCATCGGACCGACGCTGGCAGCTGTGCAAAGTTTGGCTTTCACTGAAGCAAGCGCAGCCCGTGGAGCATTGCTTTCGCTGGTCTACTGCCTAGGACTTGGCTTACCTTTCATTTTGCTCGGATTGCTCTTCACCCGAATGGGTCGGGCTATTGGTTGGATCCGCAACCACTATGAACTTGTGATGCGCATCGGTGGCGGGATGCTCGTCGTTGTGGGAGTGCTGTTAGTGAGCGGATTATGGCTTGATTTCACTATCTGGTTGCGTGTGACTATTCCTGGATTCGAGACGGCGTTATGACAAATTTGCCGCCATTGAGCAACGCCGGATTTTTCCGATGGTTGTGGCGCCAGTTGACAAGCATGAAGACCGCGCTTGTTTTACTCTTCTTGTTGGCGTTAGCCAGCGTTCCTGGCTCTGTTTACCCCCAACGTGGCGTCGACCCCATCAAGGTGCGCGACTTCATTACGAACTCTCCGACTTGGGGACCAATCCTGGATCGGCTCGGGTTCTTCGAGGTGTACTCCTCACCTTGGTTCTCAGCCGTGTATCTCTTGCTTTTCTTATCGCTTATTGGTTGCGTGATTCCTCGCGTTGGTGTGCATTTTCGGGCGATGCGAAGTGCACCGCCCGCAGTTCCTCGGATGTTGGAACGCTTAGCAGGCAGCCGTGAAATCACTCCCACGGCAAGCACTGAAGAAGTTCTCAGCGCAGCTACGGCTGCCTTGCGCAAGGCTAGATGGCGTGTTGTTTCTGGTCCCGCGCAATCACCTACGTGGGTGGCAGCCGAAAAAGGATACTTACGGGAAACGGGCAACTTAGTTTTCCACGTTTCGTTGTTGTTCGTGCTGTCCGCGATTGCCATTGGCGGCCTCTTTGGCTGGAAAGGCAATGTCATCGTGCGCGAGGGTTCGGGCTTTTCCAACACCGTGACGCAGTACGACGCTTGGGGCGGTGGCAGATACACCAACGCCCAAGATATTCCGCCGTTCTCCTTCACCCTAGATAAGTTCACTGTTGATTTTGAGCGTGGAGTTGCCCAGCGCGGTGCCCCTCGCGCCTTCGAAGCCGAAATGTCGTACAAAGTAGATCCGACAGCACCGGTAGAACACAGGCTTGTTGAAGTCAACGAACCCCTCGTGGTTAGCGGGGCAAAGGTGTTCTTGGTTGGTCATGGGTACGCGCCATTAATCAAAGTGACAGATAAGACCGGCAAGGTAGTTTTCGATGATGCCGTGCCGTTCTTGCCACAAGACGGCAATGGCACGGCAACGGGAGTTGTAAAAATTCCCGACTCAACTCCGGAACTTGGTATTCAGGCGTTGTTCCTGCCTACTGCGGCGCTTAATGAAGTTCTTGGCCCGCACTCAACTTTCCCTGGGCCTGACGACCCGGCCGTATTCATGTCAGCGTGGAAGGGTGATCTTGGTTTGAATACTGGAAAGCCCCAAAGCGTGTATCGACTCGTGACAGACAAAATGACCAAAATTGGCCTTGAGCAACTCAAGCCGGGTCAGAGTTGGAAGTTGCCAGACGGATCAGGCACGGTCACTTTCTCGGGTTATAAGCGATGGGCTTCATTCCAGATCGCCTATGACCCAGGCAAAGAAATCGCCCTCATCTTCGTGGCCTTGGCCATCATTGGCCTGACCATGTCGCTCTTTATTCGCCGCCGACGGGTGTGGGTGAAAGTGATCGAACGCGATGGGGTTACCGTTATCCAGCTTGCCGGAATTATGCGCGCTTCAACCTTTGAAGATAAAGATATTGGCGCGCTAGCTGAAGATCTTGACCTAGTAGAGCAAGCCCTCCAAGCGGCAAGCGTCGCACGAGGAATAGTGAAGGAGCAGGCGTGAATCCAGAGTCACTCGCACGAATGAGCAACGTGATGGTCTACTCATCGATGCTGGTATTGACATTCGCGATGTTCGCATTTGCGGCTTCTTTTGCGGGTGGGCGCCGACGAGCTACGAGTTCAGCAGGCGCAACCACTATGAGTGCTGGCGGGGCAGCGGTTATCACGAAAGAAGTCGTCGAGACTGAAGTTCCTGGGCTTCGTGCGTCAAATATCGGCATCTCGTTAACTTGGTTGGCTTTTGTGCTGTTGCTCGCAGGCATTGTCCTGCGTGGAATCTGGGCCGGGCGGGCGCCGTGGGGAAACATGTACGAGTTCTCAATCAGTGCAGCTCTTGGTGTGCTCGGCGTTTTCCTGATCGCAAATACTCGGGTAGATCTTCGTTGGCTCGGACTCTTCGTCGTGATCCCTGTGCTGTTGACTCTAGGTGTCGCCGTAACTGTGTTGTATACCGAAGCCGCTCAACTTGTTCCAGCGTTAAAGTCTTACTGGCTAGTCATTCATGTGTTCGCGGCAATCATTTGTGCCGGAGCTTTCACGATGGCTGCAGCTACAGCAGGACTCTCGTTATTGAGCGATCGCGCTGAACGTAAAGCAGGAGCAGACGGTGAAGCCACCGGAATTCTCGTAAGCAGAATCCCTAGCGCTGAGCGCCTGCGTTCAATCACGAATAAAACGTTGGCCTTTGCGTTCCCACTATGGACATTTACTGTCGTTGCCGGTGCAATCTGGGCAGAGAACGCTTGGGGTCGCTACTGGGGCTGGGATCCTAAAGAAACCTGGGCTTTCATTACCTGGGTGATTTACGCGGCTTATCTGCACGCACGTTCCACTGCCGGCTGGCGGGGCAATAAGGCCTCGCTCATTGCGCTGGCTGGCTGGATTGCGTTCTTGATGAACTACTTCGGTGTGAATTTCCTAGCCAACAGCCTGCATTCATACGCAGGGGTCGGCAGTTAGGTCGCATCTCCTCGGCGTTCGCGCATTTTGCGACGCCATTCATCTTCATCGAGTTTCGCCAAAAAACGAGGGTCGTCATCGGGGGCAACTGGTCCGCGGCGGCCGCGCCGTTTTCCAGGGGCGGGTTTTACTCTCCCAAATAAGATCCAGAGCAATCCGCCCAAGATAGGCAAGAGCACCACGATCAACAGCCAAATTGCGCGGGGTAAGTTACGGACGCCTGATTTTGGTGCCTGAATCACGTCAACGACAAACCAGATGTACAGCGCCACCACGAAGATGATGCCCAAAACTCTGATCACAATTTCCTCCCGCCCATACTCTAACTCCCGTGTACGCTTTTCGCCCTAAGTCACATACTGTTGGGCAGTGACTGAACCTAAAAGCCAGTGGCTCAATTTCGTGGCGTACACCGTTGTGCGCTTATTGCTCTGGCTTGGAGTCTGGGCCATCCTGCAGTTCCTCACTCCGGTGAAGGGGATTTTAGCCCTGGTTCTCGCGCTACTAATTTCGAGCGCAATCAGCATTGTGTTACTTGATCGCCAGCGAGATGCAATGAGCGAAAGCGTGGGTGCATTCTTCGGTGGAATTAATCGCAAAATCGAAAGCTCGGCTGCAGCTGAAGACGTCTGGCAGCAAGAGATTCTTCGTGAGCAGTCAGGCCCAAGCGAGCAAAGCCCCAGCACCGAGCCCGTAAATCAAGACGAGCACTCCGGTTTGCTTGAGGGCGACAACGAGGCTGGGTCCGACAGCGCCGCTGGTGACGAGGCGCACGGGTTGAATGCCGAGAACAAAACTGAGAAGGACTAGCAGTAGCCACCAAGTCGTGATCGCCGCTACAGCCACGGTGAGAGCCAGGGTTGCAACCACGAACCCCACGTAGAGCACGCGAGTACGTTGGTCGCCAAGTTTTACCGCGAGTGTGCGTTTGCCCGAGTCAATATCGGTAGGTATATCGCGCAGATTGTTTACGACAAGCAATGTGCAGATCAGCGAGCCAATCGCACATGCGGCCAAAACATCCTCGGTAGTAATGGCGAACGTCTGTACGTAGACGGTGCCTAGGACTGGAACCAGGCCGAAGAAAATAAATACAAAAACCTCACCCAGACCTAGGTATCCGTAGGGGTGCTTGCCCCCGGTGTAAAACCAGGCAGCAGCCACGCAAGCCAAGCCCACAAGGATCATCCACCACAGTGAAGTAATCAAGATGAGTGCAAGACCCGCGAGCATCGCAGCAATGAAACAAGCAAATGCTGCAAATTTCACTTGAGATGGCGTTGCCAGTTTTTGTCCAACTAGGCGCACTGGTCCGACACGGACCTCATCAGTTCCTTTGATTCCGTCGCTGTAGTCATTTGCGTAGTTCACGCCGATCTGCAGCGACAAGGCGACAAACAAAGCGAGCAGCACCCTAACCAGCATGAAGGAGTCAGCACGAGTGGCCAAACCGGCGCCAATGGCCACGGGAGCGATCGCTGACGGCAACGTGCGCGGCCGAGAGCCACCGATCCACTGACTTACCGTTGCCATAACGCTCCATCGCGAGTGAGTTGCATGATTGATTGCCGATCAACTTTGTTATTCGGCAACATTGGAATTGCAGTGAGGAAGGCGAAATACCGCGGGGCAGCGGCCTTACCAAGGGCAAGGTGCACGGCATTTCGAAGGTCGAGGCATAGAGATTCATGGTCGAAGTCGCGGGTTGGTTGAATGATCGCGAAGACTTGATCTTCATCACCCAGATCAGGGGCCGCAACCACGGCAGCGGCGAGCACTCCTTCACAATTGTTGAGGATTTCTTCAATCGCATGTAGCGCAACATTGACACCATTGATCGTTGTCACATCATCGATGCGTCCAGTGATCGTGAGGTGGTCAGTGAACGTTCCTAGATCTCCAGTGCGGTAACTGCCTTGAACAAAACGCTGCTCGGTGAGTTCGGGTGCGCAGCGGTAGCCCAGAGCGACCATGTCTCCGGCCAAGGAGATCTCTGAACTTGCGGGGTCGATGGAGATGGTGACCCCAGAAAGCGGTTGTGAGTTAAAGACGGCGCCACCGGCAGTTTCGGTAGCACCGTAGGTCGTAGTCAAGGAAACTCCGGCAACTCTTGCTGCATCGGCTGTTACTGCGGGCAGCGGACCACCACCCACCAGAATTTGTGAACATTGAAGAAGCGCATTGACTCCCGCAGGATCGCTGAGGAGCCGGCGGACTTGCGCTGCAACAAGTGAGACTCGCACGTCGGTGGATCGTTGGGCTGCCCGTTGAACCACAGAGATAAAACCTGCCGGAGTGAAAGGCCGCGCTCCACCCAAGCTGTCGATAGAAAGTGGATCCAGACCGGTTTCAAGTGCTCGCAGGACCACGTTCATGCCGCCCATCGAGGTTATGGGTAGCGCCGCTATCCATTGCGGGGTAGAGCCGCCTTGGACCGATGCAGACAGGGCACTTAACGTTGCGGCGCTGTGCAGCACGCCTTTGGGGTTCTGGGTTGAGCCAGAGGTTGCCAGAACCACTGCTACCTCGTCGTCTTCCAGCGGCTGACTTTCGTCGTCTGGACGAGTTGCGGCCAAGAGCAGTGCTAAATATTGAGGCGAAATTTCAGGGCTTTGCGCTGGAATGGGGGTGATGGCGGGACCGGTGCCCCCAAGAGCCGCGCGAAGCGGTCCGATGAGCGCAGTCAATCCATCGGGGCCCGAAGGGACCGAGATCGCAATGAGTGGTCGGGCAGGCATTGGCCCAAGCGTAGTCGCGATAGCGTTCCGGTTATGGATACCCGTACGCGATACATCTTGCCTCCAGTTGTTGCCGCTGATTCACCAGCAATGACCAACCCAGCGCATTCATCGGCCTCACCGGCCTGCGGGTGGGAATCGCAGGGTGAGTTCAACGACATCAAGTATGAGATTTCAGTGGGTGATGCTGCTGGTGTTGCCAAGATAACGATCAACCGTCCCGAGAAGCGCAATGCATTTAGGCCGCAAACGATCATTGAACTTATCGATGCATTTACTCGCGCGCGTGATGACGGACGCGTAGGCGTCATCATCTTGACGGGTCAAGGGGATCTGGCGTTCTGTTCTGGTGGAGATCAAATCATTCGTGGTGACGATGGTTACATCGGTGACGACGCAGTCGCAGCCGCTGGCGTGGGGCGACTCAACGTCCTGGATCTTCAGATTCTGATTCGGCGCATCCCAAAGCCAGTTATCGCCATGGTCGCGGGCTACTCCATGGGTGGCGGACACGTGCTCCATGTGGTGTGTGACATGACGGTTGCCGCAGACAACGCACGGTTTGGGCAAACAGGGCCACGTGTGGGTTCCTTCGATGGTGGCTATGGCTCAGGCCTTCTTGCCCGCATCATCGGGCAAAAGCGCGCTCGTGAAGTTTGGTATATCTGTCGTCAATATGGTGCTGAGCAGGCCTACGACTGGGGATTAGTAAATGAGGTCGTGCCTCTCGCTGATCTTGAAATTGCAACTGTTGAGATGGCTCACGAAATGCTGCAGCTTTCGCCATTGTCATTGCGCATGCTTAAGGCATCACACAATGCAGCCGATGATGGTCTTGCAGGTATTCAGCAGCTCGCTGGCGATGCCACTCTCTTGTTCTACATGAGCGAAGAAGCTCAAGAAGGCCGAGATGCCTACAAGGAAAAACGTAAGCCGGACTTCTCGAAGTTCCCCAAGCGCCCGTGAATTTGCCTGGCTCGCTCCTTGCGGCTGCCACTCCATTTGCGATCAGGCTGCATCGTGAATTTAGGGGAGTCACTGTTCGTGAAGGTCTATTGATTCATGGGCCATCCGGCTGGGGCGAGTTCGCTCCCTTTGATGATTACACAGATGAATACAGCGGGCGTTGGCTCGCAAGTGCTCTCGAGGCAGCGTATGGCGATTGGCCAAGTGCCCAGCGTGAGTCCGTGAATGTCAACGCGATCATCCCAGCCGTTAGCGCTGAAGTGGCTGCGGATTTAGTGCGTGAAGCTGTCATCACCGATGGATGCACCACGATCAAAGTGAAAGTAACCGGTGATCCACAAGCCGACGAGGCGCGAATCTGCGCGACGAGAGATGCTTTAGATGCAGCTCTGGGACTTGGTATTGGTCGCATCCGTATTGATGCCAACGCCTGTTGGACTGCTTCTGAAGCTGTCACAGCCTTGAAGCGACTTTCTGTCTATGGGTTGGAATATGTCGAGCAACCCGTTGAAAGCAATGAAGACCTACGGACTGTTCGCGCTGCAATAGATGTGCCTATCGCGGTAGATGAATCTATCCGAAAGGATAAAAATCTCGATGCAGCGGCAATGCGTGAACTTAGGGAAATTGCAGATCTCGCAATTATCAAGCCAGCACCTGTTGGCGGAGTTTGGCGAGCGGTAGAACTTGCTGAACTCGTGAACCTTCCGGTCGTGGTCAGTAATGCGATGGAGTCCTCGGTCGGTCTCTGCTCAGCGCTGGCACTTGCGGCAGCCCTTGATATTGATCGGGCTTGCGGTTTGGGAACCGGAAAACTCCTCGCTACGGATCTCGTGACTACGCCGCTGATCGCGACCCAAGGGGCAATCAAGGTCCAGCGAGTCACTCCAGATCCAGATGCGCTTTCCGCGGCACAAGCGCTTATTGATCCAGCACGAGTAAGTTTTTGGCAGGATCGCCTTGCGCGCGCATGGCACTCTGCCGCTGCTCAGTCTTGGCATGACAAGGTAGATGCGTGAACCCAACAACAGCAATGTCTCGCGTCATCGTCGATGAATTGCTGCGGTGTGGCATCAGCGACGTCGTGTTAGCCCCAGGTTCGCGTTCTGCCGGCCTAGCTTTGGCTCTTGCGGCAGCTGAGAGTCGAGGAGATCTGACGTTACATGTGCGCCTAGACGAGCGTTCTGCGGCATTCCTTGCGCTTGGTCTTGGCAAGGTGAGCGGTGTTCCAGCAGTTGTCGTGACAACTTCAGGTACTGCAGCTGCAAATTTACTGCCTGCAATTATCGAGGCTGACTTTTCGAACGTTCCGTTCATCGCTTTGACAGCGGATCGTCCGGCAGCGCTGCGCGGTATTGGCGCTAACCAGACAATCAACCAGGTAGGAATTTTTGGCACAAGCGTTCGTGATTCTGTTGATATGTCAGCGCCAACACCAGCAGAAAACGACGAAGCTCAGGCTGCACAAGCGCGCATCTGGAGATCCACGATCGCACGCGCAGTTGCAGCTACCACTGATGTGATGCGAGCAGGTCCTGTGCATATCAATGTGCAGTTTGCAGAGCCGCTCGTACCCACCGACGACCTTGTGATCGAAGCTCAAATTGAAGCTATGCAGACCGGCCCACTTGCGGGACGCAGTGACGGCCGACCTTGGACTGCCGATGCACGTCTAGTCGGCGGTATGAGTTTGCCGATTGACGAAATTTTTGAAATGTTGCTCGACAATTCGGCAATCCCAGAACGTGGCTTGATCGTTGTCGGAGATCAGTCAGATGGTGAAGTTGCGGATCTTGTTGATGAACTTGGTGACGCGCTGGGTTGGCCAATTATTGGTGAACCAAGCGGCAATGTCGCTGCATGTGACACGGCTTTGTCTCACGGTGCCCTCATTCTTGGCAACAGTGAATTTGCTGATGCGCATATCCCCGATGTCGTACTGACTGTGGGCCGGGTGGGATTGAGCCGTGCTGTGCAAAGGCACATCACGCGTGCCAAATTTCATATTGCGGTTGACTCGCAACCACAGTGGAGTGACCCATCTCGAACAGCGGATGTTGTGGTTGCTGCGTGTCCGCTTCCTCCTGGCGAGGGCGAGATCAATGGTGACTGGCTTGAGTCCTGGCAAAGAGCAGATCTTCTTGCTGCGGTGGCGATTGAAACAGTTCTCGCCGGGGAAGTCGGGGAATTCACTGGGATGCATGTGGCGCGAGCTTGCGGACAAGCAGTTCCCGAAGACGGACTCTTCTTCGTTGGCCCATCGTGGCCTGTGCGGCATGTCTATAACTTCGCGGCAAATGCTTCGGGCAGCGCGGTGACCCTTGGCAACCGAGGCACTTCAGGCATTGACGGCTGTGTAAGTACAGCTTGGGGTGCAACTGTTGCTGCGCAACGAGATAGCGAAGCGCCCTGCATTGCACTGTTAGGAGATCTCACCTTTCTCTACGACCTCAATGGTCTTCGTGTCCCGGAACAAGAGGCAGTGCCAGATCTCGTTTACGTCATCAGCGATAACAATGGCGGCGGTATTTTCTCGCAACTTGAACAAGGTTCACCAAAATTTGAGAACTCATTTGAACGAGTTTTTGGCACACCATTTGAGGCTGACATCCCGGCAGCGGTGCTTGCTTTAGGTTTTCCTTGTCTCGTCGCAACCACACTTGAGGAACTAGACGCGGCCTTGAAAGCAGCGTTGACTGCCGGAGGTGTGCATGTTGTGGTAGCACGAACATGCACGAGAAACAGTGAAGCATTGGCCTTGAAAAACGTGAATGATGCGATCAGTCAGGCACTTGCAACTGCGTAGTTTCAGATGCTGCTTAGTGCGTAGCGAGGGCTTCTCGGATAGGCACCAGTTTCGCATTTGACTCAGCGAGTTCTTGCTCGGAATTTGATCCGGCGACGATGCCGCAGCCGGCAAAAGCTCGAATGGTTCCTGCTTCCTGATTTATTTCAGCACATCTCAAAGCAATACCAAATTCACCGTCACCTTGTGCATCAACCCAACCAACCGGGCCGGCATAACGCCCGCGATCCATGCCTTCAAGTTCCCGGATCGTTGCGAGCGCGCGTTCAGTCGGCGTTCCGCAAACAGCCGCCGTGGGGTGGAGAAGTGCTGCTAGTGCAAGGACTGGAACATCGTCAGCGAGTCGACCAGTGACGTCAGTAGCAAGGTGTTGCACGTTGGCAAGCGGTAATACGTGAGGGTGAGCAGGTACATCAAGATCTGTGCAGTGTGCAGCTAACGCACGCGCAACAGAGCGAACGGCGTATTCATGTTCGGCAAGGTCCTTCTCGCTGTGAAGGAGCACCTGCGCCATATCGGCATCCGCAGTGGCATTGCCCTGACTACGCACAGTCCCTGCGAGCACTCGACTCGTGACGAGATCACCAGTACGACGAACGAGAAGTTCTGGAGTGGCTCCCACAAGACCTGCGACGCTGAATGTCCAACAGGTTGGGTATTGGTGCGCGAGCGAAGAGAGCACGCTGCGAGCATCAAGTTCACCATCGACTTTGCCAACGATGTCACGCGCAAGAACGACCTTGTCTAGTTGGTTGTGGTTGATCCGGGTGATGGCTTCTTGCACAGCCGCTTGCCATGAATGGGTGGATTGGCTGCCGTCGGTCCAATGAACATTTGTTGGTGCGTTGGGAACGCTTACCGCGCGAATTTCGTTGCGGGGGTCACCCTCGGAACCAATAACCGTGATCCACGACTGACCATTTCGTCGCCCGATGAGGACCCGAGGCACGGTGATGACCGAAAGGCCAGGCTCAGGGTCAAATGCAAATGAGGCAAAAGCCACGGGGCCAGTGCCAGGCATCGCAACGGTGTCATCGATGCTGGCCTGAGCGCAAAGTTTGGCCCACCAACGCTGAGCGCGACTAAACCGCTCAGGTCCACTGATTTCTAGGCTGGCAGCTACTCCCCAGCCCACCATTC
>JBIIAA010000061.1:0-12484 GCA_044240165.1 Candidatus Nanopelagicales bacterium | reverse complement strand
AACCCTTACCGAGCTGTTGCTGATTCTTGAACGGTCGAACTGCAAATCCTGCAGGGTAAATGGTTTGCATATTGGTTGCAGCGTTTGGCACATACATGATGTAGGCCGCCTTTAACCAACTTGTTTCATAGCCAATGCGCTCAGGTGGGCCCTCAGGCCGATCCTTTGGCGTCGCATTCGTCAAGATCACATCTTGGGTGACGCGTGCTGAACCATCTGCCTGAATCGCAGCATTCACTACAACATTGCGTTCTTGGAAAACGTCGACCTTGCTCTGATTACCGTTTTGGGTATAGACGGCGGACCAGTCACCTGTCGTTGGCGCAGCAACGCTGCCGCCAGCACCACTGCGCAAAATCACAGATTCGAATTCAGGTTTGGCCATCCACACCTGGAAGTGACGCCCCGGTGCAGTTTCCGCGATCGCCTTCGCAGCGGTTACAAGTTCATCGCCGCTTAAAAGTTTTGTCAGCAATTGATCGAGAAGTTCTTGATTTGCCTTTTGGCGAGCAACAGCGTCGTCTTGACCAAATTTTGCATACGCATCGATGAGAAGGATCTGACCAAGTTTGTCGCCGGTGACTTCGCCGTATGCCGGTGACTGAATTGGGCCCATTGCGTTGAGCACCGAGCCAATGGCTGTGAGGTCAATCGTGACAACACCATCAACGACGGGGTAATTGCCGCCTTCCCAGGCGCCGGCCATTTCACGGGCGCTGAATTCCAAATTCGGGTGGGTGTTTGCAACAACCATCGGGCTAAAGCGCGGATTGATATCGAAGAATGGGTTCGCCGATGGTCCCCACCACTTCACGGGTGCGTTCAACGGCGGAAAGAGTTCGGTACTGGTTTGGCCCTTAATCGGAATCGTGATTCGTCCTTGATCGAACTCAACGAGAATCAACGTAAGTGGCGCTCCACCAGCGGCACGCATTTCTGCTTGGTTACCGATCGCGATGAGATAACGACGTGGACCATTTGCGCCAAGCGCATCTGGCAATTGCGGAGCCAGATCGACAAGTGCCTTCATCGCATCTTGAATCGGAGCGATCGTGGTTAATGCTTTGGCTTGAACTGAAGCCAACGGACCTGACAGCGGGCCATTGGCCTGCACAGCTAGAAGATTGTTGTAGGTCGCGGAAATACCAAGATCGATGGACTTCACGCGAGGTGGCAAAGCCTTGAGGGCATCCACGTCAATCGCACCGTCATTGAAAATCTTTGCATTGCCTGACTTACCCGAGAGATCACCAAACAAGGTGAGCATGTCATCCGTGCTCGCGGTGATGTTTTCAACGGCGTCAGTCAGGCGTTCCCAGTTATGAACCGCGGAAGCGATGCCAGGCACGTAGCCCAAAACCGTCATATTGAAGCCGTGCGCAGAGTCGACAATATGAGCAGAAGCGCTTTGCGCCTCAACCAGATCTGCCTGAGCTGCTGAGTATTCGCCCGCTGAGATTTGATTCGCAACCCCGGTCAAGCTGGTTTGGTAGCTGCGAGCTCCGACGCCAAGGGAAGCTAACGAGGTGAAAATCGAGACTTGGAGCCAGATTATGAAGATTCCGACGGCTACGCCCGCACTAATCCCAAGCCAGATGCGGGGAGTAAGTCGGGACACTTAGTGAGTATAGGTAAGAAATCGCCCCATTCTTTGAGGCCAAGCCCACCTGTAACCGGATCGATATACGAGACAGCAAGCAATCAGGGCTCCGCCTAGACCAGAACTCGGCGCAGCCGCGTATTTAGAGGGAGTCCAAGATGGAGCGAATAGCAGCGGAAAACGTTGGCAAGTCATCAACAGCGACCGCGTAAATAACATCGAGGTCCACCGACCAGTAGCCGTGAACGATCCTGTTGCGCAAGCGAACAGGTTGGTTCCACGGAACTTTCGGATGCTCAGCACGCATTTCTTCAGAAAGTCGCCCAACCGCCTCACCCACAATCGTGAGGTTCCAAAGTAGAGCGTCCCTCGCATCCAGATTCACCGCGAGTGACTGGACCGTGTGACGTGAAGCGATCTGGGTCGCACGGTTCGCTGCTGTGATGATCTCTTCCAGCAGCAAGAGTTCACGCTGCATAGAACACCTGTGCCTGGCTTAGCACCCGGGAACGAAGACGTGGATGTAAGGCTTTTTTGCCAACGAGGTCTACCGGGCGCCCAAGCAAATTCTCGAGGTCATCCGAAAAATCATTGATCGCCCAACCAAGTCGAACACCCTCTTTGAGCGTGTACAGCACGTCGACGTCGCTATCAGGGCGAGCCGTACCTGCGGCGACTGAACCAAAGACCGCAAGTTCGGCAATGCCGTATCGATCGCAGAGTTCGCCAAGAGCTTTTTCGTCTACCAAAAGGCTGATCTGGCTACGAATTGAACTATCGGGCAACTCAACTCGCATCCTCACCCCCGTGATGCGCATCAGGTCAAAAACTCGAGTGAGCGCGAGGGAGTCCTTGCCTGATTCAAGTTCAGAGATGTAAGCCTGACTCGTGCCAAGTTCAGCTGCAATCTGGCTCTGACTCATTCCCCGGGCTACGCGTGCCTGACGCAGAAATCTGCCCAACTCTTGGGGGCTCGATGCGGATTCTTGGAGTTCCATGGTCTTATTCTATCTGAATAACCAGATAATTGAATACATAGTCCACACTGGTACCACATTTATAAGATTTTTTAGATAATTTGTTCGGCTAGGTGCGAGCCACTGAAGCTAGTACGCGCCATCCCCAACAAGAACGGCTTTGACTGTTTTGGCCATGATCACCAAATCTAGGGCTGGCGACCAGTGCTCGACATAGTCCAGATCTAGGCGCATCCGCTCATCCCAGTCCACTTCCTTGCGCCCAGAAACCTGCCATAGGCCAGTTAAGCCGGGCTTGGTCAGATGGCGACGGTGGTCGGCATCGCCAAGCAACGGCAATTCATCAACGAGCACTGGCCGAGGTCCAACCATCGACATTGAACCGATCAGCACGTTGAAAATCTGTGGTGTCTCATCAATCGACCAACGACGCAGGAATCTGCCGAACGGGGTAATTCGTGGATCCTTGCGATAACGCGTGGTGATGTTTTCATCAGGATTACCGATGATTGCTTCACGGTGCTTATCTGACCCGACATACATCGAGCGGAACTTCGCCACTTTGATGAGTTCACCACCGCGTCCGACCCGCTCTTGCATGTAAAAGATCGAACCTCGACTGGTGAAGCGCACGCCGATCGCTGCAACAATCATGAAAGGCAAGAAGACGAAGAACATGAACACACCAGCACCAATATCAAAAGCTCGTTTGATTGCGCGCTTAGGTCCGGTGAGATGCGGCTCGTCAAGATGTAGCAGCGGTAGGTCTGCGGCCATACGCATGCTGACTCGTGGACCGGCAACATCTCCAACTGCTGGTGCAACTAAGAGATCCACTCGTGGGCCTTCTAATCGCCAAGCGAGACGCTGAACAACGCGCGGCCCAATCGCTGGAGAGCCAGCAATAGCAACGGTATCTGCGTCTCCGAGGGCAATAAGCGCCATGATTTCGTCTAGCCAAGCATCAAGTGCGTCTTCGCTGATATCTGCCGCTGGTTCTTCAACATCGTCAACCACAGTGAAGCCGGCGGCTGGATCACGATCAAGCATGTCAATGACTTCTGACTTCTGCGGTTCAGCACCAATCACAACAGTGCGATGCAGGAAGTGACCGTAGCGACGTTCATGGCGAAGCCATGCGCGCAATGACCAACGCACTATAAGTAGCAGCGTGAGACCGACAACAAAAGTGATGAGTACGAATCCTCGAGAAAGATCAAGCTTTAACGCGAACACCACGATGGCAACAGCGCCAAAGACCGTTGCCGATGCGGAAACAACGCGCTTAAATTCCTCGGAGCCCACGCCCAGTATTCGGGTGTCATACGCACCTCGCAGTGCCATAACTGACATCCAGGCAATAACAACGATGACGACCAACGAGACGTAGGTGGGGTCGTTGATTTCCACGTTAAAGGGAATGGCCCAACGAAGGGTGAACCCGGTGACCCCGGCAACGATGATCGCGACGAAGTCCAAAATCACAGCACGAGTGGCATAAACCCGAAGCGGATCTCGTCGCAAATGCGGACGATCACGGCGCGAATGGGCGCTGGACCAACCGATGCGCGCTGGGGTGCGTAGGTGGGAGGTGGAAGCAGCAGGCACGGAACCGTTCTCGGTTACCTCGTGACTCATGACACCTCCTACGTGTGGGGCTGGGTATAGGGAAGGCTAACAGCGACAAGTAAAAGCGGGCGTCACCTCATGAGGGACGCCCGCTTTTTTTATGCTTTTTATGACTGTAGGTAGATCCGAACTGGAATTTCAGTCAACGTGACTGCAGTTCCACCAGACACCTGTGAACACTTAGCCGACGGATCGCAGAGCAGCGTGCTGCCCTCAGGAGCCGTGTAGGAAGTTGTCCCGGTTTCAGCCCAAGCAACCACGGACTTTTGCCCAGCTCGAGTGAAGTTACAGACCACAGCGTCGCCAGTTTGGGTACAGCCTTGGAAACTCGAACCAACAACCCAGTTCTCAATTGCGAAGAAGCCCTGTTCGGCCGGAGCACCTGGGTAGGCCTGAATGCCAAGAAGCGCATATGGCTTCTGGGTCCAGATGTACCAGTACGAACGCTCAATGCCGTAGCGAAGGTTGTCGATGTAGGTACGAACGACCCAACCGGCTGCCTTTTCACCCTTGATCTTGTTGGCGGGCAGTGCACCCGGGCCAGCAAGTCCATAGTTCAACTCGGTATCCCAAATAGGAATCGTTGCCGGAGCGCCAGCTGCAGTGATTGCCTTTTTCGCCATCGTGATCAATGCACCACGAGCAACGGGATCACCATCAGCCTTTGGATACGTGTGCATCGCAAGCACATCGATTGGCCAACTCAACTTCGCGAGTTCAGCAAGGTACTTGATGTAGAAACCATCAAAAGCTGACTGCAAACGCAATGAAGGTGAAGCTGAAACAACAAGCGCAGCAGGATCGTTGGCTTTGATGATGTCGTACGCACGCTTTGTCATGTCAGCCATTTGTGCAGGTGTTCCGTTGTAGAACATCTTCAAGTTGGCTTCGTTCCAAATTTCGTACGAAGTGATTTGACCCTTATAGCGCTGAACTACCTTCGTTACCCAGTTATCCCAGTCGGCCATATTTTTTGGCGCACTGTTAGCACCTGGATACGGTGGATAAACCGGTGTGGTTTTTTTGGCAGCGGCCCAGGTTGGCGTAGTACCAAGAACCATGAGCACGTCTTTCATGCCCTTGGACTTAGCGTTTGCTAGCGCGCCGTCAAGGTTCTTCCACTTGAAATTGCCCTTGCTGGTTTCGATCTGTGACCACGCAGTGCCGTTGTCCCAGAGTCGAAGCGCACCAAAGGGAGCCGAAGACCATGCTTCAACTTCTTCACCTTCAATTTGCATGCCAACTAAAGAAGGCTTGATGGCATTGGGATCAACACCCGTTGATCCCCCGCTATCGGTGCCAGAATCGCTACCTCCACCGCAAGCGGTGAGGACTAAACCAGCAGCAAGGGCTAGAAGCCCGAGCCTTGCTGATTTGTTGCTGCGCGTGAGGCTGAACCGAACCATAGTGGGCTACTTCCAATCGTGACTGAGGTTCCTGGGGCAATTGCAGAACATGAGTTCATGACATCGCATTGAGTTGTTGCACCGGCGGGAACTGTGAACTTTCCGGACCCTGATGACACCCAGGCAACAACTTCTGGATTGGTGTTGTCACCCATCTGACAAGTATTCGCTGCGCCATTAGTGCCGCGTGCGCAACTGTAGAAGGCATTGGCGACCCAACGTTCAATCGTTGCGAAAGCAGTAGCTGCTGGAGTGCCATCGTTTGTGACGATGCCGACTCGACCATCAGCTGGAGCCCAGAAGTACCAGTACGAACGAGCAACACCAAGGGTCATGTTGTCGAGGTATGTCGTGGCAAGCCAGCCAGCGCCTTCAGCAGGAGCAATGTTGCGCTCCGCGATGCTTCCTGGGCCCTTAATTCCGAAGTTCACTTCGGTATCCCAAAGTTCAATTGCTGCTGGAACGCTGACCTTGGCCATGTCAGCCTTGGTCTTGTTGATGTAATCAACACGCTCTGCTGGACCTTGATTGCCTGCAGGGTAGGTATGAACTGCAATGGCATCCACTGGCCAGCCCTTCTTCTTCAAGGCTGTCAGGTAAGCAGGGAAAAACTTGTCGTATGACGCAGTCAAGCGCACAGTGCTCGATGCAGAAACAACCTTGGCAGTTGGATCGCCGGCCTTAATGATCTTGTAGGCAGCTTGGGTGAGATCCGCCATTTGCTGCGGCGTACCAGCAAAGAAAGTACTGAGGTTGGCTTCGTTCCAGATTTGGTAGGAGTCGATTGACGCTGCGTAACGCGTCACAACTGCTGAAACCCAGTTTTTCCAGTTCGCCATGCCTGGCATCGAAGCTGCACCCTTATTTGGGTAGGTGCCTTGCTTCTTATTCGTGGATGCCCATGTTGGCGTTGAGCCAAGAACATAGAGCGATGACACCTTTTGCGCGTTCGCATTTTGAATGGCTCCGTCTAGCCCATTCCACCAAAACTTGCCCTTAGCCTGATTGACCTGGCCCCAGGCCACGCCGGCATCCCAAAGGCGGACGGTTCCATACGGCACAGTCGGCTTGGTGCCGTTGGCAATGCCAGGAACGTGCTGACCAAACATGGTCGGAGGCAGTGGATTACCCACTGATGCAGCCTGGGAGGGGACGGTCATAGCTACTGAGCCCAGAGCGATTGCTCCGGCTACAGCTGCAATAAGGGCACGACGCATGTAGAAACTCCTGAGAGTGGAAGGCAAATGTTTTTCGACTTTAACCGACGATTTCGGCTTTATCCGCCACCGACACCGGCCTCAAGGGCCCTGAGGGCAGTAATTACCTCAATCGTTACCAAAGTGGTGCCTGTTGATAACTCTTTGCCTGTCGTACTCGGTTTTGATACCGTATAACTTATCAAAGGGAGGTCCGCATGAAGGCTGCAGAAGTTTTACGCACTGCCCGACTCAATCGGGGCCTCACCCAGCGCGAATTAGCCAAGAAATGTCAGGTGAGCCAGCCGGCAATTGCCCGAATCGAGTCCGCCGTGGAAGACGCCACGCTGGAGCGACTCAATCGATTGCTGCTGCCCCTTGGTTCACGGCTCACAGTGGTTCCCTTTCGTACCCGCCCCGTGTGGGAAGCAGTCCAAGTCATCGGTTCGGAATTGGCCAGCGGCGGTTTCCGACATGCCATTCGCGAAGTTGTACAACTCAGTGACGACCTACGAAATGCCGACCCAGCAACACGAGTCGCACTTTGTATTAACCCACCGACCACCACAGGCGATCCAAAATTTGATGCCTTGGTGGCGGGGATCACCGAAGAAATTTTGAGTTGGGAGAACTTGCCGCGACCGCTCTGGCTCAATGATCTGCGCTGGTATCTCAATAATCCGTGGGATGTTGAAGATGTTCCTGCGCTTCAGCAAACTGCGCGCGAAGCAACACCCCCTAATATTTCAAAACATGGGGTCTATCTTGATCGCGTCTTCTTTGAGCGTGCATGATGGACAAAGTACTTCCACCTGATGATGTTTATGACCATCACGCACAAGACGTGATCAAAGATTCAGCAGTCATCCGCATTGAGCATTGGCTTGCTTCGCGCAATTAGCGCTTGCGCAAGACGTACAGGCTCTGACCATCTGTCTCTTGCCCATACTCAAAACGATCCACGGCAAGGCGAGCTGCATTGACGTGATCTTCGAAATGCCAGCGGGCAAAACGCGTGCAATGCAGGCGACCCTTCCAGTCCAAGGGGCCGTAACCTTCTGGGTTTTCTACCCAGCCAGGTACATCTTCTTCCACAAAGCAGGTCACAAAAGCCCGGCCGTGAGTGCTCAAGGATTCTTCGATGAGTTTCAAGTAGGCCTGGGTGTCTTCGTCATTCATATGTGAAAAGACCGAATAGGCATAGAAGACATCGACCGTGCCTGGATCGGCAGCCAAGGTGCGCTCAGGTGAACCATCTGGGTTGTAACGCTCATTGCTGACGTTCACGTGCGTAAAGCGAAAACCGGGGCCTGCCAGATTCTCGTTTGCCCAATCAATGAGCTCTGCCTGAATATCAACACCGTGATAGTCACGGATTTGGCCAAAGTGTTCGCGCACACCAACCGCAAGGCGACCAGCGCCGCAACCCCAGTCCAGTAATGAGGACGAGGTATTCAACCCGCAGTACTTCTCAAGACGCTGCACATCGCCCACTGCCGTCTTGATGAAGGCCTTGTCGTTCTTGAAGTGCTTGCCACCCATCCGGTATTTGCCTGGAGGTAACGGTGTCTTCTTGCCGCGCTTAAGCATGAGTGAACTCTAACGGCTAAATGAGCCCGAACTCTTTTGCCTTGTCGGTCAGGAAGTCGCGAACACTTGGGTGCGCGGCGTGATTGATGATGTTGGCGGCCTGATCTTTCTGAGAATGCCCAAAAACATCGGCCATGCCGTTCTCGGTGACCACCGCACTGTGTTGAAAACTGGTCACAGGTTCAGTCAGTTTCGGCACGATCGTTGACACATCAGCCTTGGGATGCCAGCTCGGCAACGCAATGAAACTTCGACCCCCTCGCGCGTGCAGAGCACCAACGATGAAGTCGGTTGAGCCACCAAATCCACTAAAAATCGTGTGGTTCATTCGGCTTGCGTTCGCTTGGTCCAAGAGGTCCACTTGCAGCGCCGCATTCACACTTGTCATTTGTGCTTGGCGCGCGATGGCACCCGGATCATTGACTCGTTCAGTGCGCATCATCCGAATCGATCTGTTCATGTCAACCCAGTCATACAACTCACGCGAACCGAAAATAAAGCTTGAGGTCAAAGGAATTTCTGAATTTAAAGCGCCGGCCTTATGTAGATTCAAAACGCCATCGCTAAACATCTCAGTCCAGATGCGTAGGCCCTTGTGTTTGGTCAAACCTGCAAGAACTGCGTCGGGAACTCCACCGATTCCGAGTTGCATGGTTGAGCCGTCATTGACAACAGATGCGATGCGATCACCAATTTGCATTGAGAGATCGCTGATTTTTCCCAAGGTATGGGTGGGTAGTTCTTCATCAACTTCGACGAGGTAATCGATTTCGTTCTCGTAGATCTGCGCATCGCCGTAGGTGTATGGCATCTGAGGGTTGGCTTGAGCGATCACGATCGCGCCGCGAGCTCTGGCAGCTTCAATTGCTGCCGGCAAAATATTCACTTCAGTACCAAGGCTCACTGTGTCAAAACGCTTGCGTGAGGTATGTAGCAACACGACATCGGGTTGGTAATGGTCACGAAAAAGCACCGGCACCAAACTCAGGCGACACGGGATGTAATCCAGTTGTTCGTATCCGCGCATCCCCGGTCCGACAAAGGCCGTTTCATACGTGATGCCCGGCCTGGCCGGTATGCCCTTTTGCGCATTCAAAATATGTAGGCGAAATTCGGGTACTTCCCGGTCAAGGACGCCGAGCAACATGTGTGGAGCGGCGAAGTTGCCAGAGGCCACCACCCGCGGATTCTTGGGCAGCGACGAAAAAATTCCGGGTAACTGTTCTGCAGTGATGATGCGCATGCCCCCATTGTTTCGCTCTGAGCCCACTCATGGAGCATCAAAAGTCGGTCAGCCTTGTGACAGAATGAACAAATGCTGCCTGAATTCGCCTGGGGCGACCTCAAGGTCTACGTGGCTGGACATAACGGACTCGTGGGATCTGCCATCGTGCGCGCCCTTGAGACCGCCGGCGTGGGCGAAGTTATCGGTTGGCGCTCCTCGGAGCTGGACCTTCGTGACCGTGAGGCCACATTTACCGCGATTAGTGAGGCCAAGCCTGACATCGTGATCGATGCGGCGGCCAAAGTTGGCGGCATCATGGCCAACTCAACGTTCCCGGTTGAATTCCTGCGTGACAACGTCTTAATTCAGACCAACATCATGGATGCAGCGCACGCGATTGATATCGATCGCCTGCTGTTCTTGGGTTCGTCGTGTATCTACCCTCGTGCTGCAACTCAGCCAATTCGTGAGTCCTCGCTCATGACCGGCCCACTTGAGCCAACGAATCAGGCCTACGCCATGGCAAAGATTTCTGGCATCTTCTATATCGAGGCGCACCGCACCGAATACGACCGTCACTGGATTTCGGCGATGCCAACAAATCTTTATGGTCCGGGCGATAACTTCGACTTGCAGAGTTCACATGTATTGCCGGCTTTCATTCGCCGCTTCCATGAAGCCAAACTTTCTGGCGCACCCTCGGTCACTGTGTGGGGCACCGGAACTCCACGTCGCGAGTTCTTGCATGTTGACGATCTAGCAGATGCTTGCTTGATGCTGCTGAAGAAGTATGACTCGCACGAGACCATCAACGTTGGTCTTGGCGATGACATGCCAATCAAGGAACTTGCAGAGACGGTTGCTGCTGTTGTTGGTTACGAAGGCAAGATCGAATGGGATTCCAGCAAGCCCGATGGAATGCCGCGCAAATTGCTCGACACCTCGCGCATTAACGAATTGGGCTGGCAACCCAAGATTTCCCTGCATGACGGCATCACATCAACCTATGCTTGGTATCTCGAAAACTACGCCTAACCACTACTTCAACCCCTGGAGGAACTGTGGCCGGGAATACCAACGCGAACCCACCCGTGCAAGTACTCCTTGCCGGTCGCACTGCGGCACTCGTTCGCCTGACCTGTAAACAAGGAATGCGCCCAGCGCTTCTCGATGTGTTGAATAAATATGTCGATCGGCTAGACGAAGAACCTGGCACTGAGTTCTACACCTTGTCCATCGATCCCGACAGTGACAATCTGGTGTGGTTGTATCAAGTCTATGCAAATGAAGAAGCCCAGTTAGAACATCAACAATCGCCTGCCCTTGCTGAGCTCATTCCAGGGATGCAAGAACTGCTCAACGAACCGCCTGCGATTCTTCGGATGTCACCGCTTCGGATGTCACTGCAGGAAACGATTCTTAGCGACAACTTCGAACTGTAATTACTCGCCGTTTGTTTGAAGGTTTTTCATCGTTGCTATCTCAACGCTCTGACCGTCGATGATGTTCTGCGCAAGAGTTTTCACACCTGAATCGTTCGTCGTTGCCAGCACCGTGCGAGCCATTGAAATTGCACCTTCGTGATGTTGGATCATCATCTGCAACCACAGGCGATCAAAACCTGGTCCACTTAAGCCCGACAGGGTTTCCATGTCGGCAGTAGTCATCATTCCCAGCCCCGTCATATCCGCGCTGTCCGCACCATCAGTGCCAGTGCTGCCATGGCTCATATCGTGGCCATTCATTACCTCAGGGGCACCCCAAGAAGTGAGCCATTCGCGCATCGTGTTGATCTCTGGATCTTGTGCCTCTCTGACTTGGTCAGCGAGATCTTTCACTCCATTTGAATCTGCCTGAGACAAGGCCATGTTGGCCATCTCTATTGCTTGTTGATGATGTTCGATCATTAACTGTGAGAAAGCAATATCGTCCGCTCGCGTGTTCGCAGTCGCGGACGGTGAGGCAGTGGTCATCATCGGCATTGCGGTTGGAACTACAACCGTTTCTGAGCCACAAGCCGTAAGAACTCCAGCAAGAGCAGTAGCCGTGAAGCCGATAGCTATCAATCGAGTACGCATACCTAGAACCATACGTTATGAAAACGGTGGTCGATCATCCAGTTTGATGCTGGCCCGGCCTGCAGTGCGCCAAAGTTTGGCCGTTGCATCCTTATCGGCTTCGGTCACTAAGTTTCCCATCACCCGCAATGCGATCGTCATTAAGAACTTTGACCGCATTCCAACCGGACCAAACGTCTTGATGAAGCCTGGAACAGTGAGCAGGCCCGCGATGCGGCGTGCAATCGAGAATGCGATTCCATAGTGCGCAAGCATCTGAGCTGGCCAAACCTGCGTCAGATCGGCATTGGGATCGTTCGCTGTTTCAACGAGCAGCTGCGCAGCTAGGTGACCTGTTTCAAGACCGTAGTCAATGCCTTCACCATTCAGTGGGTTCACGCAACCCGCCGCATCACCAATGAAGACCCAGTTCTTGCCCGCAATATTGCTGACGGCTCCACCCATGGGAAGAAGTGCTGAGGAAAAGTTCTTGATCTCGCCCGCAAGATCCCACAATTCGCGTTGTTGATTCGTATAGAGCTCGGTAAGCGTGCGCAAATTAATATCGGCTGGACGTTTGTTCGTAGCCAGAGTGCCAACACCAATATTCACTTCGCCATCAGCAAGTGGAAAAATCCAGCCGTAGCCTGAAAGCACTTCATTCTTTTCGCCGCGAAGTTCAAGATGCGAAGAAATCCACTGATCCTTTGATCGTCCGCTGTCGATATAGGCCCGCCCTGCAACGCCATAGGCGGTGTCCTTGTGCCACTCGCGGCCAAGGGTTCTGCCTAGTTGGGATTTAGC
>JBIIAA010000060.1:0-12513 GCA_044240165.1 Candidatus Nanopelagicales bacterium | reverse complement strand
CTTTCGAGGTGGACCGATTTTTCCTGCAACATTTCTCGGTGTCGCGGTGGCGGTATTGACTGTCGCAATTTTCCCGAGTGATTCAGTAAGCGCCTTGGCTGCTGCTGCAATCGCCGCGTCAGCCGCTGCAATGATCAAGTTGCCCGCAACATCGGCACTCTTGGGAATGGTGCTCATTGTTGGCGCAGGCCCGGATGTCGCACCGTTTGCAATCCTCGGTGCAGTGATTGGTTTTGGTATCCGAATCTTCGCGGATAGTAAGGATCAAAGCGCGGAAGAAATAGTTAGTGAATCTGAAGGAATTGTCGCTTAAAGAACGTTGACAGCTCGCGCAAGAACAAGGCCGACAAGTGCAAGTGAAATTGCCGATTCAGCAATCATCGAAAGTTTGGACCAGTGGCGAATAGCGGCAATGTCTGTTGGACTAAATGACGTCGCCACATTGAAAGATAGGGCCAGATAGTCGATGAATTGCGGGTACCAATTGACGCCCACGATGCTAGGCAAAGACTGCTCTGGGAAATGAAATGCTGGTTGTGTGCGAATGTCGCGGCGTGCGCGAACTGCAGGTCCACCTGAATCAAGATGCCAATACCAAAGTGCGAAAGACGTGACGTTCGTAATCCATACGATCGCGCCAATGAGTAAAAGTTTGCCTGGAGTATCGAATACTGCTTGAGTGATAATTCCGGTGATCAGGCGCACAGCAGAAATTGCTGTTGCCGCGGTGATCATTCCAAGCATGATTCCGGTGACGATGCGAAGCCATCGATTCTCGCGATTAATTCGTCCGGGATCGCCAATGGTTAAGACCAGCAGTAAGGCGATGATGAATACGAGGTAGAGATAGTGCCAAATGTTTGGCAGTCGGAACTCCTCCGGGATGGCGAAGAACAAACTCCCGGCTGAGAGGACGGCCAGCGCCATCGGCCAGCGACGTTCGCCTACCAGTTTTAAATCCAGTTCTGAGGCATTCGAGGGGTTTGCGGAGTTCACGGGACACACTTTAGGTGGTTGATTGTGGCGCTTGTGCCTCTTGATCGCGATATGTCTGTGCTGAGGCATGACTTTCGAGCGAAAAGCGCTTTTGTAAAGCATCATTTTCGCTGGGCGCAGTGCTGAGAGTGCCGTCAGCGATTGCCTGAGTAAAATCTTGAAAGTCTTCATTGACTTGCACGCTGTATCGCTCAGCAAAATGAAGAAGCGATTGATCGAAGGTATCGCTGGTTCCTAGGTAGGCCGCGATAGCGACGGAATCACCACTTCGGGCGTGACCTCGGGCTAAAGTCTTGCCGCAGAGTTGGGCATAACCACGCATGGATTGTGAGGTCAGTGCCGCGATTTCAGGGGACCATTTCATGTCTCTGAGTTGGCGTATATAAAAATGACGACCGGCAGATCCAGTGATCCATCCAAGAAACACATCGCTGGCTGCTTGCATGAGGCGCTGGCCGGCGACAACGCGATGACCCTCGTCTAGCCCGTAGGTGTCAGTCGCATACGGCGCCAACACACTTTGAACTGCCTCTTTTACCTGCAACACGAGCACATCATCTGGGTCGCGTCCTTGGAGTAAAACAACAAAGGCTCGTAGGCCCACACTGCCGACACCCACAACTTTATGAGCAAAGTCAATGACTTGATACCTGCGTAGCAACTCACGTCGATCATCGAGCAGGGTGTTTCGATATTCCTCAAACAATGCGTGGATAACTTCCCACTGATCACCAGTCATTGGCAATCGTGCAAGAAGTGGTGGTTGGTTAAGAAATTGGCGTTTCCCTTCAACGACTTCGGTAAGTTTGTTAATCGCCGACCATCGATCACGATTGCGGGCTTTGTCCAGCGTCTGGCTCATGTTCTTTGCTGCCCTTGCTCCGCCTTCGACTTTGGCAAGATCGAGAAGAAATGCAGCGTCTACCCGCGAATACCACTGATCAAGATCATTCATGGTTGCGTATTGGTTCATCGAAGTTCTATACGCCGCCGCTGCGGTGAGAGCGGAAGTTTTGGCGTCAAGTTCACTGAACTTGTTATCCCTTGCGGCGATATAAAAGGACGTCACCATGCGGGCAACATCCCACTCGAAGGCACCAGGAAAGGTTTCATCGAAATCGTTAATATCGAAAATCATGGAACGATCGGGACTGCCAAAAATTCCAAAATTGGATAGATGGGCATCTCCACACAGTTGGCTCACCAGCCCAGAGTTTGGGTAGCTGCCAAGGTCATAGGCCATGATCGCGGCAGTTCCGCGATAGAAAGTGAAAGGATTCACCGCCATCCGGCTGTGACGAATGGGAACGAGTTCGGGAACACGAGATGCTTCCTGTTCGAGCAAAATAGACACCGGATTTGGTCGGTCAGGGGCTGGCTGCCAATTACCCAAAGTGGTGCGAGGGTGGGTCTTGCGTGAGTTCTTGCCAAAGGCTGCGCGTTCTGACACGGAACTGCGGCGAACTTGAGTGGGCAAGGTCAATGGGCTGCTCTCTGACATGGGTAAATTATGTCGTGAGATGACAATTTTGACCTACTTCGACGGGTCTGCTGCGGGGTGATGACCGGGCAGGGCATGATTTACCCCATGCGCATTGCTAATGACATCACTGAACTGATCGGTAACACCCCACTTGTGAAGATCCGCAACATCACTGATGGCGCTGACGCCACGGTGGTTGCCAAGCTGGAATTCTTCAATCCTGGAAACTCTGTCAAGGATCGCATTGGCGTGGCCATGATTGACGCAGCACAAGCGGCAGGTCTCATCGGACCTGACACGATTGTTGTAGAGCCCACCAGCGGTAACACTGGAATTGCGTTGGCCATGGTGTGTGCGGCTCGCGGTATCAAGATCGTGCTGACCATGCCAGAGACCATGAGCGTCGAACGGCGCATGCTGCTTCGCGGCTACGGCGCAGATTTGATTCTTACCCCAGGGCCTGAAGGTATGGGTGGCGCGATTGCGAAAGCCAAAGAACTCGCTGACTCCGATCCTAAATACTTCATGCCACAGCAGTTCGAGAACCCTGCGAACCCTGCGATTCACCGCGCAACAACCGCTGAAGAAATTTGGAATGACACTGACGGCAAGGTCGACATCGTTATCGCCGGAGTTGGAACCGGTGGAACGATCACAGGCATTGGTCAGGTGCTCAAGGAGCGCAATCCCAACGTTCAGATCATCGCCGTTGAGCCTGCAGCATCACCTGTTCTGTCGGGTGGGGCCAAGGGACCGCATCCGCTCCAAGGGATCGGAGCGGGATTTATTCCGGGAGTTCTTGACACCGCAATCTATGACGAGGTTGTAACCGTCGATGCTGACTCTGCAATGAAGACTGCTCGTCGAGCAGCTACTGAAGAAGGTTTGCTCGTTGGAATCTCGTCAGGTGCAGCGCTATGGGCTGCCGTTGAGGTTGCAAAGCGACCAGAGAACGCTGGCAAACTCGTTGTTGTGATTGTGCCTTCATTTGGTGAGCGTTACCTATCGACCGCGCTATTTGCGGGCCTCGGCGACTAACTGAGACACTGAACCCATGTCTTTCCTTCCCCAAGGGCTGGTCTCGTTTATCGCGCAAGCGAAAGAAGACGTTGCATCAGTACTCGAGCGTGACCCAGCGGCGCGTTCAGCGCTAGAGGTGGCACTGCTGTATCCAGGCGTGCATGCTGTCTGGGCGCATCGCCTCAGCAATTCGCTGTGGAACGCTGGAGCATATTTACCGGCTCGCGCGGTTTCTCAAGCTACGCGCGCGTTGACAGGGATTGAAATACACCCTGCGGCTGTCATCGGCCCGAGAGTCTTCATTGATCACGGCGCCGGTGTAGTCATTGGTGAAACGTCCATCGTTGGTTCTGATGTCACGATTTATCACGGTGTCACTCTTGGCGGAACTAGCCTGAATCATGGAAAGCGTCATCCAACTGTTGGCGATCGCGTGACGATCGGTGCAGGCGCGAAAATTCTTGGTGACATTGAAGTTGGTTCTGATTCGCGCATCGGTGCTAACGCAGTACTCGTTCGTTCGGTTGATCCAGATTCAGTAGTTGTTGGTGTGCCAGGTCAAGTAGTTGCTCGTGCAGGTGTGCACACCGCTCGACCTCGTCATGATGCACAGGACCGGAATGCTCCCGATCCAGTTGGTAGCGCGGTTCAGGCGTTACTTGCTCGAGTTGAGAAGTTAGAAACCGAAGTGACTGGGCATGTCTCTCCACATGGGATTTACCGACCCGTTGACGGAGTCTGGGAAACCACTGACTTTTCGATCTGATCGCAAGATTGCTCGTTACCCGTAAATGAACGCGAGATCAATTAGACCTGTTGCAGCGTGGGATCGGCAATAACCTTATGAACTGCGGCAACTCGTTTGAAGACGTAGAACATAGGTAAGCCGAGCAGGATCAGTGCTGAAGCTGCAATAAAGAACACCGCTTCGTAACCAACCCGAGCTGCGATGATGCCACCAAAAGCTGGTCCAAGTTGTGAAGACAGTGCTTGAACGCTTTGGTAAAGCCCAAACATCGAGCTCAAGGCCGCAGCGGTAACGACCGTTGGCAGCAAAGTAATAGCGCTGGTGGTGAGGAACCCACCAAACAGCGACATCACAATCGCCAGCACGGCCAGGGCTGCGACAGAATTGACGAATCCCATGGGAATCAAGAACACGGCAACGCCGATAGCTGAGATGAGCAGCACTCTTTGTAGTCCGACTTTGGTGATGGCTCGGCCAGCAAGTACAGAAGCAACCGCGCCAGCTGCAGAAATTCCAAAGAACAACCATCCAATAATCGCCGTTGAATTAGATGTGTCGCTCAACAAGCTCACGACGTATGGCGGCAAAATCGGTTGAACCATTGGTGCAGCGAAACTCAAGAACAACACCAGAGCCAGAGCAGCCCAAACGAGTGGGGACTTCAACACAGTACGCATGCCCGTCTTGCCTTCAGAGTTCTTTGGAGCCAGTGCTTGCGTAGGTTCTTTGATCATGAAAATGGTGACTGCCGCACCAGAGAACATCAATGCACCTGCAACGAAAAATGTAGTCTCGTAGCCCCAGGCTGCGATGAAACCAGCTGCCACCACAGGGCCCAAGGCGATCCCGCTAAGGACTGCTCCTTGGAACTGGCCGAGCGCTTTGGGTAGTCGCATCGCTGGCGTTCCTGCTGCGATGAGTGCCATTGCTGCAGCTGGCGCGCCGGCCATCACACCAATGAAGGTTCGAATGGCAACAATCTGCCAAATGCTGGTGGCAAAACCAAACAGCACTAAACCGATGGCCCCACCCATACAGGCTCGAATAAGCATGGGCTTACGTCCAAATTTATCGCCAAGAATTCCCCAGATTGGCCCTGAGATGAATGAGCCGACTCCGCCGAGCCCGGTGGCGATACCAGCCCACATTGCCGCATCTGGGCCGCTGACCGTTGGGTCGATCTGCTGGATATAGAGGGGTAGGAAAGGAATCGTGAAGGAAAATGTGATGCACAACAAGAAGACTGCGAGCATCGACGCATAGTTATTGCGTTGCCAGCCAGGGGAGCCTGCGTCTTCCATCATTTCCTTTGTCGTTGATCTTTTTTGGTGCTTTCGAGGAACGTACTGGACATTTTGGCACTATGGAGCGCTATCGAAAGTATTTCGGTGACTTTATTTGTGATCGTTAACCCGATTGGTGAATCTGCGGTTATTTCGCAAATCTCATAGGGTTTGGCTATGGCCGCTATCACCGTCGTTCAACTTCGCGCATTCGTTGCAATCGCTCAGACAGCGCATTTTGGCGATGCTGCTGCGCTCATCGGCGTATCTCAACCAACGCTGAGTCAAGCCTTATCAACGCTAGAGGCGAACTTGGGTGTGCAACTCATCGAACGTAATCCCCGCAAAGTCTTGGTGACAGCTGCTGGCATCAAACTGCTTCCGCTTGCACAGCAAGCAATTGCAGCGGTGGACGCCGTGGTGGAAGCAGCCGAACCAGCCCGGTGGCTCAGTGGACCGTTGCGGATGGGTGTTATCCCAACAATCGCGCCTTATCTCTTGCCTTCCGTACTGCGCATCTTGCAACGAGAAGCGCCAGATCTCGAATTATCGGTACACGAAGACCAAACTTGGCGTTTGATCGACGCATTGAAACGAGGAGATATCGACGTTGCGATCTTGGCGTTACCGACGAGTGAACTTGGGCTGCACGAAATTCCGATGTATATCGAAGACTTCGTCTTGGCTTTGCCTGCAAAGAGTGAGCTCGCCGGTCGGGTTGATGTGGACCCCAAGACTCTTGCCAGCTTGCACCTCTTGCTCCTGGACGAAGGGCACTGCTTGCGCGACCAAGCCCTTGATGTGTGTGCTCAGGCCGGCGCACATGATGCCGGTAATGATCCTGCGCGGGCATCGTCACTGGCCACGATTGTGCAACTAGTTTCAGCTGGGCTTGGCGCAACGTTGCTGCCTGCAACTGCGGTGTCGGTTGAAGCTCGAGGAGCTGCTTTGGGGATCGCGCATTTCAGGGCGCCTGCTCCAGGGCGAACCATCGGCTTGGTCTACCGCGCGTCAACGCGGCGGACTGAAGAACTCGAAGACCTCGCGGAGATCCTGCGTCGGGCAGTCATCAAGGGCAAACTCGCAGCTCGCCCTCTTTGGTGACGCGTGCACTGATGCAGAATTTGCGACTAAACCCGTCGAGATTCGCATTTGAGACATATGCTCTGGGTTCAGGATCAGTCAACCGCGGGAGCGACACATGGACACTTCACGACATACGGGCAAGATAGTCATCGTCACGGGAGCAGCAAGTGGCATTGGTCGCGCCTCAGCGATTCGCTTTGCAGCTGAGGGTGGATCTGTTTTTGCCTTCGACGTGAATGATGCCGGGCTGCAGGAAACGCAGAAGCTGATTGCGGCCAAAGGCGGCAAGTGCGAAATCATTTGTGGTGATGTCACGATTCAAGCTGATATCGATCGCTTAGTTGCTCAGGTGGGATCTCGAATCGACGTGGTTGCAAATATCGCCGGAATTATGGATAACTTCCGTCCTCTAGGTGAAGTCGATGATGCAACGTGGGACCGAGTCATTGATGTCAACCTCACGGGTGTGATGCGCCTCTCGCGAGCAGCGCTGCCCGTGATGATTGCTCAAGGTGGTGGAGCAATGGTGACCGTTGCATCGAAGGCTTCACTTGGCGCTGGTGCTTCTGGCATCGCATATACCTCGAGCAAGCACGCGGTCATTGGCCTAGTGAAGAGCACTGCCTATTTTTACGGAACTCAAGGCATCCGATCCAACGCCGTATTACCTGGACCGGTTGAGACCAATATCGTCACATCTTCGGCCCCACATTCAGAGTGGGCAATGCAGCGCGCGCAGCTTTCGATGGCAACGCTCACCAAATCCGCGGATCCTGATCAGATTGCTTCAGTCATTTCCTGGCTGGCCTGTGACGAGGCATCCAATGTCAATGGCTCTGTGGTGTCCGCTGACGGAGGTTGGGCCACTGCCTAGTAGCTGGTCATTGAACAGCCAATAAATTGCCGAGCCCTTTGCTCAGGGCAATTGGCTACATATCGTTAAACCGTACCTACGGGTACTCGGTGCAACGACCAGCATCGAAAATTGCAAGTTCGGTTGTGAAGTGGTGGGCACTCCAACCCCTCGAGGGCCCAATCCTGCCGACCGAAGGCCGCGCGTGGTTATCCACGCGCGGCCATTGCTCTTCTGCGAGATACTTCCTGTGTGAGTGGTAACCATCGTCATGGCGATCAGGCGACCTTAAGTTCTGATCAACTTCGTCATCGGCTAGTGCTTTCGCTCATCATCGCCTTGATCGTGACTGCTGTGTCAGTCATTGGTGCCGTAGTTTCAGGCGCTTTAGCTCTGTTGGCTGATGCCGGCCACATGCTGACAGATGTAACGGGCTTACTGATTTCGCTATTCGCCATCACACTGGCTGCTCGCCCGGCAACTATGCAACGCACCTTTGGTCTGATGCGGCTAGAAATTTTGGCTGCCGCAGCGAATGCAATGTTGCTCTTCATCGTTGCTGCCTTTATTGGCTTCGAAGCATGGCAACGCTGGTCGACGCCAACATCAATCGACGGACCATTGATGTTGGGTTTTGCAGCCGTTGGGCTGATCGCAAACTTGATTGGCATGCGGCTGCTACGTGATGGTGCGCAGCAAAACCTCAACCTCAAAGGTGCATACCTTGAGATGTTCGGCGACTTACTGGGCTCAGTTGCAGTTGTGGTTGCAGCAATTGGTATTTGGATTACTGGTTGGGAGCGGCTGGACACACTGGTTTCGGTTCTGGTGGTTCTGATGATTTTGCCTCGCGCCTGGCTGCTCCTTCGAGAAGCTCTATCGATCCTTCTTGAAACCACCCCCAAGTCTTTGAATTTGGCCGAGGTTCGTGAGCATTTACTTGCAGAACCTGATGTGATCGACGTTCACGATATGCATGCTTGGACGATCACTTCCGGCGTCGAAGTGTTGAGTGCCCATGTGGTGGTTCGCGATATGCAACCGAGCTGTGACACAGGTGCCCTATTGAAAGAATTAAAGGGTTGTTTGGTCGGCCATTTCAACATTGCGCACTCCACCCTGCAAATCGAGCCGGAAGGCTTTCTTCACGATTCTGGAACTATCCACACCTAGGAAAACCTGACACAGGTATTGTCATCACTTGAGATGTCATCACAGTGGAGGCGAAGTTGAGTAGCAAAATTGCTCGCAGCCTGGTGACCTATTCCCCAAAAGTCTTCATTCCACTCACCACCTTGTGCCGCGATCGTTGCGGGTATTGCACGTTCGCTCAGTCTCCAGCCCACGTAGCCCCATATTTGACTCTTGAAGAGGTTGTTGAGATCGCGAAAGCGGGTGCCGAAGTGGGATGCCACGAGGCGTTATTCACGCTTGGCGAAGCACCTGAAGATCGATACCCGGTGGCCCGTGAGTGGCTTGATGCCCACGGTTACACCTCAACAGTCGATTACCTCGTAGCAGCCTGCCAAGCCGTACTCGATGAAACGGGACTACTACCGCATGCCAATGCGGGCGCGATCTCAAAAGAGGAACTCCTGCGACTGCGTGCTGTAGCTCCAAGCCAAGGCATGATGATTGAGACTCTCCGAGCTGACCTGCCAGCACATCGCGGTGCCCCTGACAAAACTCCAGAACGTCGGTTAGCGACTCTTGAAGCTGCAGGGGAATTGAAGATTCCTTTTACCACGGGAATTCTTGTCGGGATCGGTGAAAGTCGAGAAGATCGAATCGAAGCACTCGAAGCTATCGCTGCTTCACATGCGCGGCACGGACACGTTCAAGAAGTCATCGTTCAAAATTTCATGCCTAAAGCTGACACAGTTATGCGTCTAACTCCGGCCTGTAGCGAAGAAGACCACCTCGATGCGATTGCTCTGGCTCGAGCAATTTTTCCCCCTGACGTGCATGTTCAGGCACCGCCGAACCTCGTCGACGATGCTGGCTCGCTACTGAGTGCAGGAATTAACGATTTCGGTGGAATCTCACCAATCACTGCTGATCATGTGAACCCTGAGCGCCCTTGGCCGCATATTGCAGATTTGCGCGCGATGACTGAAGCAAGAGGTCAGGCACTTGTTCCTCGTTTAACGATTCACCCAGAGTTTGTATTGCAAGCAGATATTTGGATCGATCCACGTTTGCATTTCGCCGTTATGGACCGAAGTGACTCTGAAGGTCTTGCCCGCGATGATGTCGGTGCATTTTTTCCTGAGCGTTATGAACAAGCAAAGAATGTGGGCACCGGCCCTGAAGTCATTCAGATTGGTCGACGTTCGACTTCTTGGTATTCAGGATCTGATCAGGTTCCTGAAATTCTCATTGGGTCCTCGCCTACTCCAGAAGTGAGCGGAGCTGTCGGTGAAGTTTTGCAGGGAGTTCGGCTAGGTCACATTCCTGATGAAAGTCAGTTGGTTGCCTTGTTCTCTGCGCGAGGCCCTGAAGTTCTTGCGGTGGCAGGTCTTGCCAATGAACTTCGCGAGGCAGTCAATGGTGATGTCGTCACATTCGTAAGAAATCGCAACATCAACTACACGAATGTCTGCACATTCAAATGCAAGTTTTGTGCGTTCTCCAAGGGTCCGGCTACGTTGAATCTTCGTGGTGAACCGTACTTACTCACAGGTTCTGATGTTGCCGATCGCGCAGTCGAGGCTGTCGAGCTTGGGGCAACAGAGGTGTGCCTGCAAGGCGGAATTCATCCTGACTTCAACGGACAGACGTATCTGGATATTTTGCGAGAAGTGCGTGACGCGGCACCCAGTATCCATATTCATGCGTTCTCGGCTCTCGAAGTTTGGGAAGGGGCGCGCAGGCTTGGAATTCCATTGCGTGAATTCCTCATCACTTTGCGTGACAGCGGTCTTCGTTCACTTCCCGGAACTGCCGCTGAAATTCTTGACGATGACATTCGAAAAGTTATCTGCGCAGACAAAGTCAATACTGAGCAGTGGCTTGAAGTTCATGAAACGGCGCACGAAGTTGGCTTGAAATCCAACGTCACCATCATGTTCGGCACCATTGAGCAGCCGGTTCATTGGGCCAGACATCTGATTCGCACGCGCGAAGTTCAGTCGCGAACTGGTGGGTTCACTGAGTTTGTTCCACTGCCGTTCGTGCATATGGCTGCACCGATTTATTTGAAAAAGGGTGCTCGTCGTGGACCTACGTGGCGCGAAACCGTGTTGATGCATGCGGTTGGACGCATCGCCTATCACGGATCGATACACAACATCCAGGCATCCTGGGTCAAGCTCGGAACAAGTGGTGCTCAGCAACTATTACGTGCAGGTGTCAACGATCTTGGTGGCACGTTGATGGATGAAAACATATCGCGCGCAGCTGGCGCAGCCCATGGTCAGGGCATCACTGTTGAAGAGTTTGCGGAGATCACCAATCCAATTGGCCGAACGCTGCAGGAGCGCACCACTTTGTACGCGCCGATCCATGCATCTGTAAAGGTCTAATGTGCCAGAACTGGTAATTCCTGATCGCAAATACATGGGCACCCCGGCAACGGCGCCTGGGCCATCCGGCCCCCAAATGTTGCCAGCTTTTGCAGCGATACGTCGCGATCCGTTGCAGTATCTCAATCACATTTGGCAGACCTACGGAGACGTCGCACAATTCCCTATTCCACGGCCTCCGAGTTATTTGGTGTCACATCCTGATGCGGTAAAGCGAGTGCTAGTTGATCGTCCCCGTGACTACAGCAAAGACACGATTCAGTACAAAGCTTTATCCCTTGTTACAGGTAGCGGTCTACTGACTGCTTTAGATCCTCCATGGAAAGAACATCGGTTGATGTTGCAGCCGGCCTTTCATCCGCGACAGCTAGATCCGCTCGTTCAGCATGTTGAAGCCGGATCGCAGCGATTGATAACGCAATGGAACGAACTACCTGATGGCGCTTTGATTGATATCGAACAAGCCATGCTGAGAGTGGCATTAGAAACAGTTGGTCATGCGCTGTTCACGGAGGACCTGTCTGGAGATGCGGCAGAGCTCACAAGCGCAACGCTTGATGCACTCGAGGTTGTGGTTGCCCGCGCTCGCGTGCCGATTTCGCCACCAGCCTGGATCCCGACTCCAGCAAATAGGCGTCTCAAGTGTGCAAACAAAACCCTAGATGCCGCAGTTTCAAGGCTTGTTGCTGCGCGTCGAGAAGGGCAGGCGTCTTCAACCCCAGATGTTTTAGACCTTCTGATTGCTGCGAGGGATTCCACTGGGCAGCCTCTGACGGAGCGAGAGATTCGCGATGAAATTGTGACCTTCATCGTGGCTGGCCACGAGACGGTGGCCGCTGCTCTCACATGGAGTTGGGCCCTGCTTGCTTCCCATCCACAGGTTCAAGATCAGTTGCACAATGAAGTAAGCGCCGTCGTCACCCAGGATCATCTTTCATTGGCGCAGTTAAGTGATCTACCCTTCACAAGGGCTTGTGTTGATGAAGCACTGCGCTTGTATCCACCGGCTTGGCTGATCTCGCGTAAAGCCCTGTCCGATGATGAACTTGCGGGGGCTCATATTCCAGCAGGAGCCTTGATCATCATGAGTCCCTGGCTTGTGCACCGTCATCCAGATTTCTGGCAGGAGCCAAACACATATCGACCCAGTCGTTTCATGGACGGCAGTGTCACTCGTCATGCGTTCATTCCCTTCGGCAATGGATTACGCCTGTGCATCGGAAGAGATTTCGCCTACGCGGAGGCGATCGCAGTCGTTGCCCGAATAGCGTCGCGGTTTACGTTGAGTTATCCAGCAGGCATATCAATTCCTGCAGTGAATCCAAGTGTGACGATGCGCCCAATTGGGGGACTTCATCTGGTCGTAAACGCCAGAAGCAGGTAAATAGAGTTCGGTGCCGCTTAGGGCTGTAGTTTCCGGATTACCTGATCGTGTAGCAAGCCGTTTGTCGCAACGAGTGAGCGCCCTTGAAGAGCAGGCGTTCCATCAAATGCGGTCGCTTGTCCGCCAGCTTCTTCAA
>JBIIAA010000059.1:0-12637 GCA_044240165.1 Candidatus Nanopelagicales bacterium | reverse complement strand
GTTGCGCGCTTGAGCCAGAACATGATTTAGGTCTTGGCCAAGCTTTTGTTCCAGAACTAGATGTGTTAACTGGAGCAAGCTCTGCAGATTCAAGGGATGAAGTGGAACAAGCCCAGTCGCTCCTTGCAATGCGATGCAGGCAGGCGATTGCACAGCGGTACTCATCCAAGGCTGATCAGGACACTGCTGCAATTCGCCTTGAAGAAGAACTACGCACGATCGGTGCTATGGGATTTGCTGGGTTCTTTCTTACCGTGGCAGAAGTGGTTGATCTTGTTGTGAGCCGCAAGGTGCGCGTTGCCGCACGAGGATCAGGCGCAGGCAGTTTGGTTAATTACTTGCTTGGTATCAGCGGAGTTGATCCGCTTGCGCATGGATTACTCATGGAGCGGTTCTTATCCACCTTGCGCAAGGAACTGCCAGATATTGATATTGATGTTGAGTCTGATCGCCGTCTTGAGATCTATGGCTGGATCTTTGAGCGGTTCGGCGATAAACGCGTGGCCTGTGTTTCCATGATGGAGACCTATCGCGTGCGTCATGCCATCCGCGACGTTGGCGCGGCTTTTGGTTTGCCCGCTGACGAGATCGACGCGTTTGCCAAGGCTTTTCCACATATTCGGGCCCGCAATGCCAGAGCAGCTCTGGATGATCTTCCCGAACTTAAGCGCAGTCGGTTCGGGGTAATGGCAGCGCAAGGAAAGCTCGATAGTTTTCTGACGCGCGTCGAGGCGCTTGATGGTTTGCCTCGCCATATAGCGATGCATCCATGCGGTGTGCTGCTGTCTGATGTCTCCCTTCTTGATCGCACTCCGGTGCAGTCCAGTAACGCCGGTTACCCCATGAGTCAGTTTGATAAAGACGATGTTGAACACATGGGGTTACTCAAACTTGATGTGTTGGGTGTGCGGATGCAATCGTCAATCGCACATGCGGTGTCAGAAATCCAGCGCACCAAAGGAGTGACGCTCGCACTCGAGCAAGTTCCACTTGATGATCAGGCAACCTATGAGTTGGTTGCTTCCACTCGAACCCTTGGCTGTTTCCAGATTGAGTCGCCCGGTCAGCGGGAACTCGTCGGCAAGTTTGGTCCGCAAACGTTCAACGACCTCATTATTGATATTTCATTATTTCGCCCAGGCCCGGTGAAGTCAGACATGATCAATCCATTCCTGCGCGCGAGACAAGGCTGGTGTGCGCCGCAGTTTGTGCACGAGGATTTGCGGCCAATTCTGGAAGAAACTCAAGGTGTTGTTGTTTTTCACGAACAAGTGATGCGCATCGTTTCAGTGATGACGGGGTGCTCATTAGCTGAAGCCGATGAAACTCGTCGTTCGATGAATACCCAAGTGGGTGTTGATGATGTGCGCACCTGGTTTTACCCCACGGCGCTACGTAGGGGCTATTCCTTAGAGGTCGTGGAAAAAGTCTGGGATGTCTTGCGGTCCTTTGCTTCGTTTGGCTTTTGTAAGGCTCATGCTGCTGCCTTTGCGCTGCCGACGTATCAATCGGCATGGCTTAAAACTCATCACCCGGCTGCGTTTTACGCCGGCATTCTTACCCACGATCCGGGGATGTACCCCAAGCGGCTGATTCTTGATGATGCTCGACATTTTGGGGTGGAAATTCTTGGCATCGATATCAATCGCTCGACCGAGGTCTATGAAGTTGAGTCAACGCCGACCGGAGAAGGCGTGCGCATTCCTTTTGTTGAGGTTAAAGGAATCAATACCCACGAAGTTGAACGACTCGTTGCTGGTCAGCCGTATCAGTCCCTAAGTGATGCGTGGAATCGTTCGGGGATTGCGCGCCCAACGGCGGAGTATCTGGTTCTCACTGGCGCGTTTGATCAGTTGTATGACATTGATCGCAACCGATCAGTGCGTGAGCGCGGACACCTCACTCGTCGAGATTTGCTATTACAACTTGCTGATCTTGGCAGGCGCCCACGAGGTGATGGCCCAGGTCAACTGCTGCTTGATCTTGGTGACGACCCAGCAATGACTCCGGCATCTGGGTTACCAGAGATGACGATTGGTGAATCAGTACGTGCTGAGTTGGATCTTCTAGGCCTTGATGTGAGTAAACATGTTGTTGAGTTCTTTCGGCCAATGCTCACGCAGTTGGGGATTACGCGCGCTGAGCAGCTATTGACTTGCCGTTCTGAGCAAGAGGTCTACATCGCAGGGGTGAAAGTCGCGACCCAAACTCCGCCAATTCGTAACGGTAAGCGGGTCATCTTTTTGACTCTTGACGATGCCACAGGCCCACTTGACGCCACGTTCTTTGAAGATTTCCAAGTGCCGTACGCCAGCACAGTTTTTTCCTCTTGGTTATTGCTCGTACGTGGTCATGTTCGTCGAACTGGCCCGCGAGGCGTCTCGATTCGGGCCACGGGAGCGTGGGAACTGGGCGCAGTGCATGAGCACTGGCGCACGTCAGGAGTAGATGCGGTTCGCCAAACCTTGATGAGTGATCGCCCGGTCGGTGGTGATGGCACATGTTCGCGGGTCTTGGTGCATGCCAGTGGTTTCCGGGTTTCCCCCTATGCCGATGTCTTGCCGGCAGGTCCAGTCACAAAGTTGTGGCACAGCAGTCCAGGTAGCAGCGGTTGGTAACAGGGGAGCGCAACAATGGTCAGTGTGAGTCGTAATCAGGTACGTCGCTCGATCGGTGGATCCGGTGTGGGCAATGACGATGCCGGTTGCACAATTTTGCATGTCGACATGGACGCGTTCTTTGCTTTAGTGGAGTTGCGTACGAGGCCAGAACTCCACGGTAAGCCGGTAATCATTGGCGCGGGTGGTTCCCGTGGCGTGGTGCTTTCGGCGACATATGAAGCGCGAGCTATGGGTGTGCATTCGGCGATGCCGATGAGTCGTGCTCGTCGACTTGCTCCTACTGCAGTTGTCATTACGCCGTCACACCACAAGTACGCAGAAGTCAGTCGCTCAATCATGGAACTTTTTTCTTCGGTGACTCCAGCAGTTGAACCCTTGAGTGTCGATGAGGCTTTCCTTGACGTCAGGGGGAGTCTGCGACGTCTTGGTAGTCCAAGTGAAATCGGTGAAATGATCCGGGCTCGTGTCCACGATGAGCAGGGCATTACTTGTTCAGTTGGAGTTGCAACCACGAAATTCATTGCGAAATTGGCATCGACTCGAGCTAAGCCTGATGGGCTCATGGTGGTTCCTGCCAATGAAGTTTTAGCCTTCTTGCATCCATTACCAGTGGGCGCTTTGTGGGGAGTCGGCGAGAAGACCGAAGAGCAACTCACTCGTTTGGGCTTGACTACCGTGGCAGATATTGCACACACCCCACTTGCTACGTTGCAGCGAGCGCTCGGCGTAGCGTCAGGCGCGCATCTACATGACTTGTCTTGGGGCAGGGATCAACGTTTGGTAACTGCGCATGTTCCAGATAAGAGCATTAGCGCTGAAGAAACTTTTGTCGACGATCTCGAGGATGCACCCACGATTCACGCACATCTGATGCAGCTCAGCGATCAGGTGGGCAGTCGGCTACGTAAGTCGGATCGGGTTGCGCGCAGTGTGCATCTCAAAGTGCGCTTTGCTGATTTCAGCACAATCACTCGATCTAAAACGTTGAGCGAGTCCACCGATGTCACCCAAGAGATTTACACCACAGCCAAGCAACTCTTTGACGCCCTTGGGTTGCAGCGGGCTCGGGTGCGGCTCGTTGGGGTTCGGCTAGACGGCTTGCAAGCAAGCGCAGGGGCGGCTCAGCAGCTACTCCTGGGGGAGCCAGAGCACGGGCGCCGTGATGCCGAAGTAGCCATCGATCAGTTACGGCTCAGATTCGGACCAAAGGCAGTCAGATCTGCCCGATTGGTCGCTCCTGAGGGCGAATAGCGGCTTAAAGTTCGGTCATAATGAACCTGAGGTATCGAATTCGAGGGATTGCATCTAAACTTGCAATCAACTAGCGAAGAAGGGGAGTCGTTCAGATGCCGTTGTCAGAGCACGAACAGCGCCTGCTCGAGCAAATGGAGCGCGCGCTCTATGCCGAGGATCCAAAATTCGCTACGAGCCTACGCTCAACTTCGATTGCTCGCGCTTCGCGAGGCAGAGCGGCTTTAGGTGTTTTGGTGATCTTCGGTGGTATTGCTTTGCTTGTTACCGCGATGGCCTTACAGGCAACACCAGTTGGCATCGCTGGTTTCGCAGTGATGTTGATCGGCGCGGTGGTGGTGTATTCCGCGTTTAAGACTCCAGCAGTAGTCATTGATCCCAATGCTGCGGCTAGTTCGGCCAAGCCCAAAGCGTCTAAAACTTCGTTTATGGATCGCGTTGAGGATCGCTGGCGCAAACGTCAAGGTGACGAGTAGTCGTTAACTTCCTGCTGGTGGGCTCACCGGCGGCGCAAGATCACAGGTGCGCAACGCTGGGCGTCCGGCAAATCGATCATTAATCCATCGCACTACATCTGGGCCGATTGTCTCTGCCGTCAATTGATGTGAAACTTCGCCGACCCAAAGTGTGTTGATTGTTGAACCAGCTTTGCACCATTGGTTTTGTAGGATCGCATTTGGCCAAGCAAGTACAACTTCATCTGCAGTGCTCTGTCCGACAAACACCGGCATTGAAGCAGGCAATGGTTGCGGTGTTTGGCTTTCGCCCATGGCTTTCCAAAGTGGATTACTGATTGGATTCACTTCGAAGAAGCTTTGTCCCAAAGTCTTTCGGACAAGGAGTTGTGCGAGTAACTTATTGCTGCTCAAGCACTCTTGTGCGATGGAATCAACATTGTTAATTCCGGCTTCTGAAACCACGCCCGGCAGTTTTAATGCGGGATTCACTAATGGCCAAGAGTCGGCAACCTCTGGCCCAATTCCCCAACCGACCAGTCCATTCCACTGCGCGCCCACGATGAGGTTGAGATTTGCGGCAGGGGCTGCGGCAGCAACGCCGAGAAGTTTCAGTTCTGGTGCAAGTTTTGGTGCTAGGTGACCAGACCAAAGAGAACTGTGACCGCCTTGGGAATGACCCCAAACGACATAACGATTACCAGCATTGATGTCTGGGAACTGTCGAGCTGCTCGCACAGAATTCACCACGTCACTGACTTCAGCTTTGGCGACCAGATACAAGTTAGGTCCGGCAGTTCCTAGCCCGGTGTAATCGGTGGCGGTGACGACCCAGCCCAACGAGATCATTTGGTTCAGCCAGTTCGCGGTATCGCCGAGTGAATTTCCAGAGCGCGAAGGTGCGCAGGAGTCGCCTTGACCGAGGGTGCCATGAGCCCACGCCACGATTGGTCGGCCACCGGCTGGTGCTGGAGCGGTCGGAACAAACAGCATCCCGCTCGAAACAGCTATTGATCCGTCAGGTCGCTGCGAGGAATAGAGCATGCGGTAGGTCTTGGCACCTGGCACTACTACGCCAAGAGGTTCAGTTCTAATCAGCTTGCCCGGTGTTGCTGGCAAGTTCGCTGGTGTTTGGTAGAACGGGGCAACCGCTGCCTGCGCCTCATTCGCGGTCTGTCGATTTGCCCCGATAAGGGCGATTGTTACCAGAACCCCACTGAGCACTACGGCCCCTAAAACCAAGAGCGCTTTTTTCATGGGGAACTCCTTTTGGTTGGTATCAGCACTGTAGGGCAGATCGTCGGGTGATGAAGCAAAGAATTTAGTGGAGTGATTTCCCAAAACTCCCCGGGTTAATGGTTGACGGTGGAGGAAAGTGGAGTAGAGTGGCGTCCGCTGGAGTTAAAGAAGATGCCAGTGAGGTTGATGGGTCAAAAGTGATTCATCAGGACAAGGGGAGGTTGAGCAATGTTTCTTGGTACTCATGCCCCCCGTCTTGATGACAAAGGTCGCTTGGTCTTGCCAGCGAAGTTCCGTGAGGGATTTGCTGCTGGTTTGGTGATGGCTAAGGGGCAAGACCGTTCGATCGTGGTCTGGCCCGCGGCGGAATTTGCTGATCATGCCGAGCGCCTCAACGAAGCTTCTCGCTCTGATGCCAAGGTGCGCGCCTACCTGCGAGTTCTTTTTTCCGGAGCCTTTGATGAAGTGCCAGATAAGCAGGGTCGAGTAACACTGCCTGTCGCGCTTCGCGAATATGCCGGTCTTGATCGCGATGTCGTGGTCGTGGGCAATGGCACCACCGTAGAAATCTGGGATGCCTCCGCATGGGAGAGCTACCTAGCGAGTCAAGAAGACGCCTACTCGGACATAAGCGAGGAGGTAGTCCCCGGAATTTTGTAATCGCGTGGTGAGGCCTCCTCCCGTTGCTCAACTGTTCCTGACTCACTTCCCCGGAGCCTGGAGAAGCAAGGGACGGGCGGGGACCTGATCACACGAATACGTACAGCACCTTCTTTGCCCGCGAACCGTGCACCACACGAAAGGAAGTCATGACAACGCCAACGAACACCTTGACTGACATGGTTGACAGCCATGCCGCTCGTCATGGTGCTCGCGCGCTTGGACTGCTTATCGTGGCCGGAAGTTTTACCGCACTCACATTGGCAGCAATCGCTGCGATTGTTGATGGCTTGAGTTCATGAGCATCCATATCCCTGTCATGCGTGAGCGAGTATTCGCACTTCTTGCACCAGCGATCAGCGCACCGGATGCGATTTTGATTGATGCCACCCTTGGGTTAGGCGGTCACGCTGAGTACGCGCTCACTGAATTTCCAAAACTTCGACTCATCGGGCTTGATCGGGACACCGCGGCTCTTGAGAAGTCTCGCCAACGCTTAGCACCCTTTGGTGATCGCGTAAATTTCGTGCACGCGGTCTACGACGAATTGCCAGAAGTACTTGCAGAGCTTGGGTTATCTTCTGTTCAAGGTATTTTGTTTGACCTCGGTGTTTCTTCAATGCAGCTCGATCTGCGTGATCGCGGTTTTTCATATTCACAAGACGCACCACTTGATATGCGCATGGATCAATCACGCGGGCTCACAGCAGCTGATGTTGTTAATACGTATGGTGCTGGCCAGCTTGCCGACGTACTCCGCGAATATGGTGACGAGAAGTTCGCTATGCGCATTGCCCGACGCATTGTGGCTGCACGTGAAGAAGAGCCATTCACGAATTCTGCTCGCCTCGTTGATCTTGTGCGCGAAGCGATACCTGCAGCTACCCGCCGCACCGGTGGTAATCCAGCAAAGCGCACCTTCCAGGCACTTCGCATTGAAGTCAATGGCGAACTTGATTCCCTTCGGGCAGCGATTCCCGCCGCAATTGAAGCTCTGGCTGTTGGCGGTCGACTCGTTGTGATGTCGTATCAATCACTTGAAGATCGTTTCGTTAAGCAGGTATTCGTCGAGCAGACCACAGCGAAGGTTCCACACGGCATGCCTGTGATTCCCGCTGAGCACCAGCCAAAACTTCGTCTACTCACTCGTGGAGCCGAAACTCCAACTGAACAAGAGCTGGAAGACAATCCTCGTTCTGCGTCAGTTCGCGTTCGGGCACTTGAGCGGGTGGCGGCATGAGTCGTCACACACCCCTTGAAGTTGCGGGTCGGGCATTCCATGGTGCAGTCGCCGGGGCAACAGCATTAGCTGCAGAAGTAACCGAATATGCAACGCGCGGTGCGGTGGCTCGAAATGAAGATCGCCCAAATCTAAAATTGGTTTCCCCACTTCGTCCGGTCAAGGCAAGCCGCGGGACATTCGCGATTGTCGTTGGTGTGCTGCTTGTTGTCGGCCTCGGTGCCATGCTGGTGATTAACACCCAACTTGCGCAGGGTTCATTTGCAATGAGTTCATTGAAATCACAACTCAACGCTTTGTCGGAGCAAGAAGCTGTTTTAAGTGAGCAAGTAGCTAATGCAGCGGCACCTGAATCCTTAGCGAACATGGCACATGACCTAGGTATGGTTGCCAGTCAGAATCCAGTCTTTTTAAGCGTTCCTGATGGCACCGTTCTTGGCCGACCTCGAGCAGCTGTTGGTGACGGCGTGCCAGTGAATCTGGATGCGAATGCAACCTCGAGTGAAGCCGTAGACAATGGGGCTCTCGGTGAACGGGCTGTGCCAGGTCCTAATTACGATCCAGCCACGACTGACACCGCTGCAGCCAAGGTAAATGGCGCAAAAAAGGGCGAGGATTCGCTCTGGCAGGAAGTCCCGATCCAGGTCGGAGACGTTGGATCAGGTGACGCGGGCCTCGTAGCTGTTCCGGTTCGGTAGCAATCGTGAAGCAAATGACCGCCCCACCGCGCCAGCAGCGCAAATCTGGACCTCCAAGCAACTACCGTCGTGACGTGCGCACTGGTCATCGAGGTAGGCGAGGAATGATCTTGCTGATTTTTGCCACGATTGCTTTTTCGTTGTTCGCCGTGCGATTAGTTGACTTACAGGTCGTCAAGGGGTCTGACCTGGCAGCGCAGGCCTTAAACCAACGGATTAAGACCCAAACGATCCCGGCAATTCGCGGCAGTATTTTGGACACAACAGGCGAACCGATGGCAACAACGGTAGAAGCCCGTGATGTCACGGCGGATCAAACCCTGGTAACTGATCCTGCCGCCGTCGGGGCAGCACTTGCACCGATTCTTGGTGTTGACCCAGGGATCCTTGCTAATCGACTCACGGGTACTCGTAGGTACATGTACATCGCAAAAGGTTTATCCCCAACAACCTGGCGTGAAATCGAAGCGCTGCGTTTGCCTGGAATTTTCAGCGAAGAAACCCAACGCCGGATCTACCCAGGTGGCGATTTAGCGGCGAATGTTGTTGGTTTTGTTGGTGCTGATGGCAAGGGCCTTGGCGGCATCGAATCCAGTATGCAGACCTTGCTCGCGGGTAAGGCCGGAACGCAAACGTATGAGCGCGGATCAGGTAACCGAATCATTACGACCAGTGATGTATCTAGTACCGCTTCCATCCAAGGCTCGAATGTACAACTCACGATCGATCGAGATATTCAACTCGTTGCGCAGCGGCAGATCGCTCGGCAGGTGTTATCTGCTCGCGCAGATAGTGGCACTGTCGTCGTGCTGGATCCGCGAAGTGGGCATATTTTGGCGATGGCCACGGCACCCACCTTCGATTCAAACACCGCTGCTTCATCTCCAGATGATGTGCGCGGAAACCGTGCAGTCTCTGAGGTTTATGAGCCAGGTTCAACGAGCAAAGTTATGACAATGAGCGCAGTTATTGACCAAGGTGCGGCGAATGCAGGCACCGCCTTCACGATCCCTGGCACCCTGAAACGTGGCGGCAAAGTTTTCCATGATGATGTGGCGCATGGAACCTGGCATCTCACACTTGCAGGGGTCCTTGCCAAGTCCAGCAACCTGGGCACGATTCTTGCCTCCGAACGCATCGGCGGCAAGAAATTGAATGCTTATCTCAAGGCTTTCGGAATCGGTGAGTCAACTGAGTCAGGTCTACCTGGCGAAAGCCGCGGAATGATCCCCGATTATGAAGATTGGTCGCCGACCACGTTTCCGACTCTCGCATTTGGACAAGGGCTCGCAGTCACATCACTCCAGGCAGCAAGCGTGTTTGCAACAATTGCTAACGATGGATTGCGCGTGCCGCCTCGCATAGTGCAGTCAGTTATCTCGCCCGATGGAACGGTTACACCCACACCAACACCTAAAGCTGTGCAAGTCGTCAAATCGTCAACAGCAAAGCAAGTTCGCCTAATGATGGAAGGTGTCGTAGGTAAAGGCGGAACGGCACCTAAGGCTGCAATCCCTGGGTATCGGGTTGGTGGAAAAACGGGAACTGCACAGTACATCGATCCTCGATGTGGCTGTTACAACGGCGAAGTAGTGGCGTCTTTCATTGGATTGGCACCAGCTGACAATCCACAACTTGTAGTTGCGGTCAGTTTGGTAAATCCACGTAATGGCCGCTTCGGCGGGCAGGTTGCGGCCCCTGTATTCAAGCGTGTGATGACCTACGCATTACAGGCTCGCAGTATTCCGCCCACCGGCAAAACTGCCCCGCGACTGCTGCTTACCTCGGGATAGCCCATGGCACACCAATCCCACCCTGATTCAGCACTGGTTGAGCTTTCTGACTTGATTCGTCTAGGCGCACCAGGTACCCATCTATCTGGCTCTGCGACAACCATCGTTACCGGTATGACTCTAGATTCTCGAGATGTGAATCCAGGAGATATGTTTGCTGCGATCACAGGCCACAACAGCCACGGATTGCAGTTTGTAGAAGAAGCTGTTCAGCGTGGGGCTGCTGCAATCCTCACTGACACGGCCGGCTGGAACCTGATCAAGAGCGGACTACCGAACGAACTAAATATTCCTGTGCTGGTTATTCCAGAAGCCCGCATGTGGATAGGCGAAGTTTCGAGTCTGATTTATGGCAGAGCCGTTGAAAAGTTACGGTTACTGGGAGTGACCGGCACGAATGGGAAAACTACAACAGCAACCATGATCGAAGCTGCGTTGAATGCGGCAGGCCGATCAGTGGGATTTATTGGCACGACAGGTGTGCGCATTGGCGCAGAGATTTTACCTTCACCTCGTACGACTCCTGAAGCCACGACTTTGCATGAATTATTTGAACAGATGTCTAACCTAGGCGTTTCCGATGTGGTCATGGAAGTTTCAAGTCATGCGATGAGCGAGCACCGCGTTGGCGGGATGCATTTTGATGTAGTTGGCTTCACAAACCTTTCCCAAGATCACCTTGATTACCACCTCACAATGGAAGAATATTTCAAGGCTAAGAGTTTGCTCTTTCACGCAGATAACGCGAGTCGAGGAGTTGTTTGCATCGATACTGCATGGGGTGAACGACTGGCTGCCGAGGCCGATATTCCTATTTCAACAGTTACAGCAACGGGTAAAAAAGCCGACTGGGCCATTGAACTCACCTCGCTCACTAAGGCCAGAATCATTGGGCCGATGGGAGAGCAGTCGGAAGTTGAACTGCAATTACCTGGCGAATTTAATCGAGCAAATGCGGTGTTGGCGTACGCCATGTTGCGGTTGATTGGTATTCCTAGTGACGTTGTTATTTCGGCGCTAAGCGCTGTTCAGGTTGCTGGGCGCCTCGAAAAAATTCAGGGCAGCAATGGCGCGGCAGGAGTTGAAGGATTCGTTGATTACGCACACACTCCTGATGCCGTTCAACGAGTGCTGACGGCAGTGCGCGAACTCACCGATGGGCAAGTTATCGCAGTGATGGGTGCAGGCGGCGATCGTGACGTCACTAAACGGCCGCTCATGGGTCAAGTGGCGGCCGGCCTTGCCGATCACCTCATCGTCACCGACGATAATCCGCGCTCCGAAGACTCAGCACTCATTCGAGCTGAAATCCTCGCAGGGGTAAGTGAGCAGCCCAACGTGCCAGGTGGATCAATTCTTGAGGTGGGTGATCGGTCCCTTGCAATCACAACTGCAGTGAAATTAGCGCGTTCTGGCGATGTGGTCGTGGTGCTAGGTAAAGGTCATGAGCTAGGCCAAGAGATCGCAGGTGTGGTCACCCCCTTCGATGACCGAGTTGTTCTTAGATTGGCACTTGAAGAGATCAATGCAGGTGTCCAGTGATTGCACTAACGGTGTCCGAAGTATGCGCCATTGTCCAAGGGGAAATGTTTGCCACATCTGGAGCGGAACAGGTCACGAATGTTGTCGTGGACTCCCATGATGTGACTTCGGGATCGCTTTACGTGGCGATTGTTGGCGAACGCGTCGACGGTCATGATTTTGCTGCAATGGCAATAGATAAGGGCGCTGTCGTTATCTTGGCTGAACGGCCGCTTGACGTACCTTGCATTGTTGTTCCGGATTCAGTTAGAGCGCTGGGTGAATTGGCCTCACACGCGCGCGATCAACTCGGTTGCACAGTCATCGCGATCACTGGTTCAAGTGGGAAGACCTCTACTAAGGATTTGCTTGCCAATGTTCTAGGTCGTTTTGGGGAGACGGTGGCTCCACCTGGATCCTTCAACACTGAAGTAGGTGTGCCTCTGACCATGCTGCGAGCCGATGAGTCCACGCGTTACCTGGTCTTAGAAATGGGAATGCGCGGCATTGGCCATATTGAATATCTTTGTAAGCTTTCGAAACCGTCAATAGGTGTTCTGCTAAACATTGGCTCAGCTCATATGGGCATGTTGGGTTCCATTGAGAGCCTTGCCCAGGCGAAGAGCGAAGTCATCGCAGGGCTGCCAACTGATGGGGTCGCGATACTTAATGGGGATGATCAGCTTGTAATGCAGCAAGAATCCAAAACTTCGGCTCGGATTGTGCGCTTTGGTCAGGCTGCGAATGCAACCGTTCGCGCTACTAATGTCACCCTTGATCAGATGGCTCGGCCAACATTCATCCTTAATTATTCAGGAAATCAAGCGGAAGTTTCGTTGTTGACACATGGCGAGCATTTCGTTTCAAATGCGCTCGCGGTCGCTGCAGTGGCGCTTGAACTTGGGATTGAGCTGGCCGATGTTGCAGCCGCTCTCAGTGATGCGACCATTCCGAGTAAATGGCGCATGGAGGTCGAGCAAACATCTTCGGGCATGACAATAATTAATGATGCATACAACGCTAATCCGGAGTCGATGAGTGCCGCGTTACAAACTCTCGAAGTTATGGGTGCTACGCACGCTACTTGGGCAGTGCTTGGCGAAATGCTTGAGTTGGGTGACGACTCACAGGGTGCGCATGAGGCTGTCGGTCGCCAGGT
>JBIIAA010000058.1:0-12658 GCA_044240165.1 Candidatus Nanopelagicales bacterium | reverse complement strand
CCGTCATAAGACACCGAGTAACCCGTAACACCCTGCTCCCCTGCACGGCTATACGTCCACACCAAACGACCCTTGACCACACCGTGCGGAACATTCACGCCGTACGTCGGCCTGCCATTGTCATCGGTCCACGTGCGATTGGCATCAAAGGCCGGCGTCAACGGAACCGTCACCGTCGTAGACGAATCAAAATTCGTCGGCGAAGACGAAGTCGTCCCCTCAAACCACATATTCGTCACCAAAATGGCACGCTTCAGGTACACGTGAAACACGGACTGCACACTGGTCGATGCCGTGAATGTAAGAACTAAATCCGATTGCCCAATGGGAACTGCCAACGGCGCGGAAGGCGAGCCAGAAGTAAGCGAGCCTGAGGAGCCATTCAGTGAATAACTCACGGAGCCTGTGTCGAAAGACACCTGGAACTGTGTCGTCGTGGCGGCGGGTTTAAGTATTGCCTGAAAGCTGTTGACTCCGCCTATGGGGGAAACGTTGCTTGACGCATTGGTCGTGGTCAAACCGTAGATTCCCTCTTCCGCGGCTTGCGCCACAGGTGCTGACATCAATCCAAAGCCAGAGAAAGCCAGGGCCCCAGCAACCAGCGAGAGAAGGAGGCGGCCCAGCCGCGCGGCAGGAGTGGATCGGCGTGCCGAACTTGTTCGACCTCGATTGTGACCGAAGGAACCTGCGAATGCCGTGGGTGTGATCATGTCCTCAAGATACGAACCGACACCGAGCCCTTCGGTGAAAAAGTAGTGCCTGAGGAACATATTCAACGCATCAAGGAATGCAATGTTCCCAAAAAAGAACACTCTCGCCCATGAGTGTTACGCAAGAACAGCGACGAGCTCCGAACCACCATCCGGCAATGCTCTGAGCAGCCACCGCAGGCACGTCTCATCAAGCATCTCGGAGCCGAGGCCGGCCACCGTGACCTTGGCAATGCCGTCGCCATCATCGGTGACGCGGATCTCGATGAGATCATCGGTCGCTTCCACCTGAATCTCGATTTCCTTCGCATGCCCATGTCGGATTGCATTACTCGCAGCCTCTCTGCAGATCTCGATCACGCATCGACGCAGCCTCGCGTCCTTGGCAAGGCGCTGTTCAGCGCGTGGGCCTATCTCAAAAGAGATGAGTACGAGCGGATTCCAGAGGCCCTGGAGGTCCTCAAGGGCGAGTGAGAGTGATGCGCCTTCGCTCTGATCGGCGGAGATTGCCGTGAGAGCTGCTTCCAGCCTGCGCCTGGCGTCCGCAACCGTTTCCGGAGTGCGGTCTGTGGCCGAGAGCCGCATGGCCGTGGAGATAAGGGCTGACTGAACGGTGCCATGGACGGCGAGGGATACCGAGCGATGTAGCAGCCAGGTCTCGCGCCGGATACGCGAGATGAGTTCCTCGAGTTGAATATTCGTCTCGATCAGCCGGGCGCGAATCTGCTCACTGTGCACAGTGAGCATGGCCAAGACCGACACCAGCATGCCCAGCGCGATCCTGACGAGCACTCCCGCCGCATTGTTCGACGCCCATGACTCGGATCCCTCGAAGGCCGGTCCGAAATGGGACATGGGGTACTGGAATGCAACGTTAATCGCCGTATAGAGAGCCAGGAGCACGCTGAGCCCTCGGGCGATCGTCATGTCCCTGAGCCTGCGCGGCCATGCCACCTTCAGGCCATAGAGCGGGAGGATAACGAGCGTGCTGGCGGCTATCCCCACCGCAATCCCGGACGCTTGGATGCCTGTCAACAACATTCCCGGGATCAACATGCCCCACCACGCGATCAGCAGCCACCCTGGCTTCAAGGCCCTAGTGATGTCCATGTGATCCTCAAATACCCGCAGAGTGGACGGCAGCTCGGCCACATTTTTCCCAGGCTCGACGATGGAAGATCTCGCCAACTCACGCGAGGCTGGGCGGACGACTTCAGTCACAACCTCGTGAATACGATCCGAGATCTGACGGGCAGCCGATTCGGAAATCTCACCCGCGATGAGCTCGCGGATCTCATTGATGGTCGGCTCAAGAAGTTCACGGGCCCTGTTCCAGAGATCAATCTCGGATCGGCGGCGTTCCGCATCCGCATTGTCGGCCAGTTTACTCAGCCGGCCCTGCTCAACGAGGAGAGTGGATTTTGCCTCAGCGCGTTCATCTGCCAATTGCACAGACGCAGCGACGATCAGGCAGGCCACCAAAGTAATAATGAGCGTCGTGAGGGCTCGACCAAAGGTGCCCGAGTCGAATACTTGGCCGCCGGATCGCACGCTGACGAATATTGATGTCGCAGAAGTGCGAATGGTGCTGGCAAGCAGCAGTGCAAGCAGCACGATACCGACCCGAGGTCGGATCCATCCGCCGCGATTCCCAAGGGCACTCACCAACAGGAATACTGCGACAGATGAAGCAGACGCTGCTGCCGCTGAGACCAGCGTCCAGACCATGGAGTGCCCGGGAGCATCCCGCAGATACATGAAGCTGAGAAAGAATCCGATGATCGCGAGCCCGATCAACACCGGCCTCGACCTCGCACTCCTGCTACCGACAAGAATCGATATGCGAGCTGCAGAAATACTTTTGGTGATCAGGATGTCGGCAACCCGGCTGCGCGAATGAACTCACGAGCAGCCACCACTCGCGCATTTCCTTCTTCGGGGTTCTCGTTGCCGAACAACAGCATCGCCCGAGTGATCACGTTATGCACGGCCTTCACTGTCGTGCCGCGCTCGGCGGCAATCTGCTGATTTGACATGCCGAGTGCCACCATCCGGAGGACCTCAATTTGGGTGTGCGAGAGCCCTGCCATCGGACGCTCCGGATCGCGGTCATGATGAGGGATATCTCGTGCTGAACCCCGCAGCACGGCGTCAAGTGCTATCACGAGCGCCTTTGAATTGGCGAGCTGGTCCTTGCGCACGTACCCGGCATCTGCTGGTAGTGACGCGGGATTGCGTCCGGCAAAGCGCGCATCGGGGAGATTCGACAGGAAGAGAACGGCCAGATGAGGCTCCTGGGCCCGGAATGCATCAGCCAAGTCGAACCCGTTGACACCCGGACCGAGATCGACATCAAGCACTACCGCATCGGCATCCATCATTGACCACATACGCCGGGCTTCACTTGCACTGGCCGCAGCGCCGACAATAAAACCTGCTTGAGTGAGAGTCTCGGCCAGCAGGCCAAGGGTCAGCCGGTCGTCCTCGACGACGAGCACACTCCTACCTCTACCCAACATGACTCCCATCATCCTCCTTGTTCTCGGCAGGAGCAGTGCAAATGTTCCCAAGGAGGCACACTCGGCCATGCCTAAACCCGTGCGAGGGCCTTGACCAGAACGCCCGAACCTTATTTCCTTTGCCTGAAAGATCATCTCGCTTGGGTAACTGCGGCCCCACTTCAACAGCCCAGCTAGACGTAAACGCGCGGTACCAAAAGGTCGACACCGGTGAACTGCCGGGACGGCCCACCCGGATGTGCAAAACGGGCACAACATGTCTGTTTCGACAGTTGTACCCGTTTTGACTAGTAGCGGGGAGACAAAACAAGGCTGCGATCTTTGGGTTGCGTGCACGCAACTTGCTCTCACAAACATTCACTTTTGCACCTCCCTCTGCACCCCCACCGGGACGCACGCTTGCACCCCCATCGCTGACTTTCGTTCTTAGGTAGCGGTATTGGCCCACGGCTTAATCTTCTTCAGAACTGGTGCGAGCTCTCGTTGGGCGATCTCGATCTCGTATGCAGTCTGGGCTCGTAGCCAGTAACCATTTGAAAGGCCAAAGAAGCGACACAACCGTAAGTCGGTATCGGCGGTGATCGCGCGCTTACCGTTGACAATGTCACCAATGCGCTGCGCAGGAACGTCAATTTCCTTAGCCATGCGGTAACGAGACAAACCCATCGGTGCCATGAATTCTTCCCACAGCAACTCCCCCGGAGTTACCGGGTCAAGTACACGTGCCATCGCTTGCTCCCTTCATGCTTTCCACTTCTAGTGACCGTCGACGATCTCAACATCTGCAGGACCCGCTGGAGTCCAGCGAAAACACACCCGCCACTGATCGTTAATTCGGATACTTCACTCTAGGGACCGCAGCCTTGTTTCTCATGGCGATCCACGCCTGACGGGAAGTTTGCGTCGTCAGCCCGTGCAGAGCAAGCCCTGACAGTAGGCACACCAGCTAGGCACTTCAACGTGCCGAAGAAACGCTCGTGTAGGCCGCCCACTCATGCTGAACGTGGTCGGGTGAAACGAACGGTCGCGTTTTTGGATCTGGGTCCGATGAGTAATTACTTAACGATATTGACAATCATTATCATTCACTGTAATTTAATCTTCGTGCCGCACAGTCCGCTCATCCGATCCCGAGATTCTCAGAGACTCAAAGGTTCAGTGAGAACTGCATTAGGGCTCACTCCGACAGAAATAATCGTTCTAGAACAAACGAAATCTGCGCTAGCAATCAACGGTAAACCATTTTCCATCGTCTCCGTCTTGGGTTCAGAGACGAGATCATGGATTTTTGAATGCGAACTCTACGAACTATCCCCGCACGTTCTTATTCATGAACTCATCAACAGCAAGGATGGACACACTGATGTCGCCGACTAATGAAGACACGAGAATTCCAGTCACAGTACTCACTGGCTTTCTTGGTGCTGGGAAGACAACACTATTGAATCGCATTTTACGTGAGAATCACGGGATGCGCATTGCAGTTGTGGAGAATGAATTCGGCGAAGTGGGGATCGATGACGCTCTAATCATCAACTCAGAAGAAGAAATTTTTGAAATGAACAACGGGTGCATTTGTTGCACAGTTCGAGGTGACTTGATTCGAATTCTTGGGGCGCTGGCCAAACGGCGGGATAAATTCGACAGAATTCTTATTGAGACCACCGGCTTGGCCGACCCTGCTCCAGTTGCTCAAACATTCTTTGTCGATGATGACATGCAGAAACATTTTCGGTTGGATGCAATTATCACAATGGTGGATGCCAAACACGTCTTGGCGCATCTCGATGAAGTGAAGGAAGCCGGTGTAGAAAATGAGGCAATCGAACAGGTTGCATTCGCTGACAAGATTCTTCTCAACAAAACAGACCTTGTTGATGAACATGAATTGGTCATTCTCGAAGCGCGCATAAAAAGCATTAACTCCCAAGCCGAGATAATCCGCACCACGTTTAGCGACCTGCCCTTAGGTCGAATACTTGATGTTGGTGCATTCGATCTCAATCGGATTATTGAGAATGATCCGTCTTTCTTGGAATCTACCGATCATATGCACGATTTGAGCGTCACCAGCGTAGGAATCGAGTGTCTAGGCTCTGTGGATGCAGATAAGTTGAACACCTGGCTAGGCAACCTATTAGCAACAAAGGGAGTCGATATCTTTCGCTCCAAGGGAGTCTTGTCCCTAGCTGGGTCTGACTACCGTTTCATTTTTCAAGGCGTCCATATGCTCATTGACTCGGATGAAGGACGGGCTTGGGGTGATGACTCTCGGATGAATCGATTGGTGTTTATCGGTAGGCGTCTTGACCGTAAGGAATTAAATGAGGGCTTTCGATCCTGCCTAGTGGACCAGCAGTGACTGCAACAGGCACCACCAAGGCTCGTCAATTATGGACGGTTGGCATCGATGATTCAGTTATCGATGCATCAGTGGAAGCCAACATCATGGTCGTAGCTGGCACCGAGGGTGAGGTGATTGCACTCGAAATCTCATCCGGTCGAATAATCGCGCAAACATTCTGTGAAGGAGGGCTTTTAAGTTGCACACTCAACCCAAGCGCCACTCATGTTGCCTTAACCGGGCCAAGTGGGTCTTGGTTATGGCACGTACAGAGCAACACCAAACGAGAGCTCTTAGTTGATGGATGGTGCGCTGCAGCTGAATGGGCGAGTGACCAAAGGCTCGCAATCGGGTGGGGCAAGCAAGTCGTCGTGTTCGATGGTGAAGGTGACCGCATATGGAGTTCACTTGATTTTCCGAGCACAATCACAGCTCTTTCATGGCTTGGCGGCTGGAAACGTCTTGCAATAGCCGCATACGGTGGGGTACATATTGTCGAACCACGGTTGAGAGGGTCCGCACGACAGATGAAATTCACTGGCTCACTCCTGGACCTCGTGTCCAGTCCAGATGGGCGCTGGATCGTTTCAGGGAACCAGGATGCGACGTTGCAAGTATTTCGTTCCGATAACAAAACGCGCCTTGAAATGGAGGGCTTTCCTTCCAAGATAGATTCGGTACGGTTTGATTCTTCAGGGAAGTATCTGGCTAATAACGGAGCGCCCGAACTAGCGGTTTGGGACTTCTCAGGGTCAGGCCCTCGAGGACGAATGCCGGTTCTATGTGTGTCTTCTCAGAATGAGACGAGTGATGACATCTCCTGCTTCGCCTGGCATCCAAACAAACCAGTCGTCGTACTTGCATGGGCCTCTGGATTAGTACAAACGTACCAAGTCACCAAGGGCCTACCTGGTAAACCATTGAAGCCTGAAAGGACTTGGGCTGAAGAATCCTCCCAGGTACGAGCGATCAGATGGATGCCAATGAGTGATGCACTTGTAATTGCGAAAGAGGACGGGCAGATAAATGCATTTGAGTTTTCTCATGGAAGCTGAAAAATAGTGACGTGCACGTTGACTGTCTGTCGTGGGTGTTGCTGTGGAGGTGAGGACCCGTCTGAGTCCGCTCTGCATCTTGAGTTCTTACGAACCTCGTTACCCGACTCTGCGATCAGCGTAAGTAAGTGCCTTGGTCCATGTGCGCGCAAAGATGTCATAGTGGTGCACCCCAATCCCGCGGATCGACAATCTGGGGTTAAGCCCGTGTGGCTAGGTTGGATGTCTGACTCTCAAGCACTACGGGAGCTCGTAGCATGGGTGGCACTGGGTGGTCCAGGTTGCGTTCCCATCCCGCCTCTCCTGACTCTCAATGAGTTTCAAGTTATGAAAAGGACACAAGCAGAACCAGTTAGCTGAGCACCCTCAAAATAGGAACTTGAAATCGACACTATTTCTGATTAGCCAGCCTCTTGTTCGGCTTCGCGCAACGCGAACATACGCCGAAAATGTCCATGGTGTGATCTATGTCTGTAAACCCGAATTCTTTCGTAGTGTTCGCTACCCATTTTTCAATTTGGGGTGAACTGACTTCTACTGTGAGTCCACAATCACGACAAACAATGTGGTGATGATGGCCGCCGTTTTGCCCACACTGGCGGTATAGAGCTTCTCCATCTGAGTTGACAATGACGTCAACTTCACCGGCAGCAACCATCGCCTGAAGGGCTCGGTAAACAGTAGCCAATCCTACTGTCTCGCCACGTACTTTCAGTATTTGAAAAATGTCCTGCGCCGACAAAAATTTGTCAAAATCATTAAGAACGTCAATGACTGCCGATCTTTGTTTAGTGGATCTGTGGACCTTGACTGTCGTGGTGACAAGCTCTTTGGATGCCAGGGGTTTCTTATTCGTTGAATTCTTCATATTGGTCGCCCTACCCCCCCCTAAAAAATATTATTTGTGATGGTTTTCAAATCATGATGAAAAAGATGTGTGATCCTCTTGTGATGAATGCTCGCGGAGGTGAACCCGTTAATAGAAACATACTGACACTCCTAGAACGGCAGATCAAATACTAGGGCCTGAGTCTCGGAACCGTCAGTTGCAAAGACTGCATTAATCTGCAATGATAATGACTATCATTTTCATTAAGGAGAAGAAATGTCTTTTATCGCCCCCACACCTTTAGGTGTTGCCATCATCGCGCTTGTATCTACTCTTGGATTATCCGCATGCTCAACCCCCTCGGACACACCCACAACGACTGCTTCCAAATCAAATTTGAGAGTGTCAGCAAACTTCTACCCCGTGGAATGGTTAGCACGAGAAATTGGTGGAGATAGAGCCGAGGTTGCTGGTTTAACTCCTACTGGCGAGGAACCTCACGATCTCGCCCTTACCGCAAAGTCACGCGAAGCACTAGAAAATTCAGATCTCATTTTTTATCTGGGTTCAGGTTTCCAACCGGATATTGAAAAGGCAGTTGGCAACCTAACTGGAAAGCAGCATGCTGTTGACCTCTTAACTTCCCCTGGGATAACACTGCTTGATGCTCCAAAGAATTTAGGCAAAGAATCCTTAGCAGGGAATAAGGACCCCCATGTTTGGCTTGATCCAACTCAGATGATCGCGATGGCAAATGAAATAGCTGACAAGATGAGCAAGTACGACCCAGCGAGTAGCCAGCAGTTTATAACTAATCGCGATGTGATCACCGCCGCTCTTTCATCCTTAGATCGCGAATTAAGTGCCAAGCTCGCGGACTGCACCACGAAAACCATCGTCACATCTCATGCTGCATTCGAGTATCTCAGTAAGCGATATGGGCTTACGCAATTGCCAGTGCGCGGAGTTAGCCCCGACTCCCAACCAAACCCTGCAACTTTGCAGTCCATCGCGAATGCTGCGAAAAAAGCTGGCGTGACAACAGTGTTCTTTGAAGATGTACTTCCTAAGGATATTTCGGAAACGATTGCTCGCGAAATAGGTGCGAAGTTATCCCTGCTTTCAGCGCTTGAATTTGACCCGGCCGAAACCATTTCCCCGAGTGAGGACTACCTGAGCGTGATGAGAGGTAACGGGAATCGGCTTGCTCTTGGGCTCGGATGTGGAACGTGAAGGATGAAATTCACTCCAACGATGTGGCCATCAAGACTCTAAATCTCAGTGTTACGTATGGAAAAATCCAGGCGGTAGGTGACGTGACACTGACGATAAACCAGGGAGAAGTTGTTGCACTAGTCGGGCGTAACGGTGCTGGAAAGTCTTCGTTGCTACGCGCAATTGCTGGCCTTGAACGAGCATCTGGAGAGGTTCTAGTTCATGGCAAGCATTGCCATCATGGTGCACTGATGGCCCCAGTCGCATACGTTCCACAAAGGTCATCTGCTCGTTGGGATCTGCCTCTGACCGTGAGAGAAGTCGTGGTGGCTGGTTGTAGGGCACGAGGCAGCCGATGGCGCCGACCTACAAAATTAGATTACGAGCAGGTGCATGGCGCCCTGCAATCATTCAATATCGAAGATTTGGGAAACCGACTCATTGGCGAACTCTCTGGAGGACAAGCCCAGCGAGTGCTGCTCGCTCGTGCGTTCGTGCAAAGACCGCGAGTTCTCCTTCTTGATGAGCCTTTTGCCGGACTCGATAGCACTAGCTGTGATGGATTGTCTAAATCCATCACAGCTATGAGTCGCGAAGGAATAACAGTACTTTGTGCAATGCACGAACTCTCAATAGCTAGGAGTGTTTTTCCTCGAACGGTTGCCCTAAACACCAGCGTGATTGATGACGGCCCAACCAGTGACGTACTTGATTTTCAAGGAATTGAAAGAATTTTCGTGCAATCCAGTTTTCATCTAGAAATACAAAAGAGCGAATGAACATATTCGCATGGCTCGTTGATCCGTTTGCGTCGTCATTTATGCAGAGGGCCCTCATTAGTGCTTTGGCAGTAGGAATCGCTGCACCCGCCATTGGGATCTGGGCCGTTTCGCGTCGCTTGGTTTATCTCACTGATGCCATGAGTCACGCGATACTCGCAGGAGTTGCCGCCGCGGCACTATTGGGAACGTCACTTATTGTCGGCGGGATAGGCGCCGGGATGCTCATGGCGCTTCTTGTTGCCTTTCTCGTGATTCGTGTAAAAGTTCCAGAAGACAGTGCAATTGGTGTGGTTGCTCAAGGGCTCTTCGCAGCGGGGGTTATCGGTGCCGGGCTATTGGGAGATCCACGGTCTCTAACGCATATCTTGTTCGGCAATCCAATCACCGTAACTTCCGGTGAAGTCTGGGGTCAGATCGCGGTGGCCTGTCTTGTCGTGACCGCTGGCTGGCTACTGGGGCCACTTCTGGGAATTGCAACTTTTGATGCTGCGCATTCCCGAACAGTTGGTGTGAGGGTGGGGATTCTTGATACTGGTCTAATCATGGCACTCGCAATGGTTGTCGTAGTCGGGCTTAGCAGCGTTGGAGTTCTCATGGCTATCACGCTTATTACTGCGCCAGCTGTCGCTTCGAGATTAATGATTCCACGCCTCGGACAGTCGGTACCGGTTGCATGTGCGCTGGGTTGCTGTGCGGGCGTTTTCGGTTTGATCTTGAGCTACCACCTGTCATGGCCGACGGGTCCAGTAATTGCGCTTGTTGCAGTGGGAGAAGTCGCTGTTGCAGCAGCCGCAGCTCCGTTGATACGCCTACGGTCTCGGCTAACGTATCTGGCAGAAGAGATGTCGAAATGACTGTTCGACTTTGGATTATGAATGAATCCGTCTTCGTGCGTCATTCAAACAAAATCCTCGATGAGTCGCTATCGGAAACGATTCGAATCTTTCGTGCTTCCGCGCTTCAAATGCGAGAATCACGAATATCTGGTGACAACTCAAACAAGGCGCGAATCAATTGAGGCTCCTGCTGAATAAGATAATTCTAGCTTTGATGAGTACCCCTCACTCCGAAACTCATTCGCTCATTGACACAAGGGGAATACCCAGCCATCAATGTCTCAACTGCGGATCGGTCGTCTTCCGGGCTGCTGTTTCATTTGAGAATTATGACATTGCACTGTGGGGGTTGGAGGGTGAGTGTTACCAGTGCGGTGCCCCTGTGACCCTCCCCTGCCCAGTTGATGATCCCGAGAAATAAACGCCATAATGGCCTTCCCAATCCACACACCAACACATCGGCGCAACACCGACCGGCACGCCGGCCTTTCCGCCGAAAAGCCAAGAACGAAATGCCAAGAACCAAAAACGAAAAGTAGGAATGCTACATAGGTGAAGTGATGAAGGGCTAAAAAGCCCGGATCGGAAGAACGTTCAGCGGGTCATTGAACTTTGGGGCTTCACGCTGAACGCCACCATTAAAATACTGGTACCACGCGTGGGTATACGGGAGCGAAGGCGGGAGCATGTCGAACTGACTCGAACTCCAGTAATTGCCGCCAACAAACCCGCTGCGAAATGTTCCATCTTCCCAGTCGCATCGAACTGTCTGGTCAACAACAGCAGAGGACTGAGCACGTGCGTACTTACACAATTGGTTGAGTTCATCCTTGGACGGCAGGAACCAGTCGGAGTATCCGCCCGCCGGGGCAGACGCGACCCTGGCAGCAATATCAAGCGTTAGACAACTCACCATAATCGCGGCGGTATTTGCTTCCCCTGTACCGATAGCTGTCCCGGTTCCCGCAATGTCGGTTCCAATACAGCCCCAGTCCTTGAGGCCCAAGGCGCTGCCCACTTCCCAGAACTGGCTACCCGCAGCCCTATTCATGTCCACGTAGAACACTGTTCCACCACCAGGACCAACATCACCTACGCGGTACGTCACCGCACCGCCGCCACCGCTGCTGCTACTGGCCAGGACTGGGGTTTTGGCCCACGTAATACTGCGCGTACATACCCAGCCGCCAGCGCCCTTGTTAGCCCACTGCTCCCAGCTTGGTTTCCACGTCGCATCCGGACCCCACGATGCTTGCCACGCAGTTTCACCAACCTGCGCAACACACGCTTCAGTCTGACTCGCACGTTGATAACCCTGCACCTGTATCGAATCAGCCGAAGCAACGTTCGCACCAAACAAGGTCCCCGCGACCACCACCAACACCGACACCGCGGCAAGGAACGTCTTGGAATGACCAGACATCACAACCGATTTCAGAACCGACATCACTGACTTCCAACCGCTGGGGGGGCAAACCCAGCAAGAAGGAAGTTCTCACCGAGCGCAAAAAGAGGTGCATATGCACTCCCGAGCGCTGCGACGCTGGAACGCTGGAACGACCGTACCGTGACTCTTGACCGAATATGACCAGACATCACCACAACCACCCGAAAACTATTACCCACCCCACCGCCGTGACCACAACACGCAAAAGGCAGGGGCCGAAGCGCTTCTACCCTGATTCGTGGAAACAGTAGGGACCAACCCACTCGACACCGTTGGAGCCTCAAGGACCGCCCACGCGCACGGGCAAGGCCGACCCACCCGGACGTGCAAAACGGGCACAACATGTCTGTTTAGACAGTTGTACCCGTTTTGACTAGTAGCGGGGAGACAAAACAAGGCTGCGATCTTTGGGTTGCGTGCACGCAACTTGCTCTCACAAACATTCACTTTTGCACCTCCCTCTGCACCCCCACCGGGATGCACGCTTGCACCCCCATCGCTGATAAACCCGATAGTTAGGCAACTGCCTTGGGCTTGAGTTGAACAATCAAAGTGGAGTCGAAAGCAATTGCGATTCGCTCCAGGATCGGCAGTGTCGGCGTGGTGCCGCCAGCCTCGAAGCGGGCTATCGCCGGCTGGCTCATGCCAGTCAATGCGGACAGTTCTCGCTGGCTCCAACCGCGCTCCTCTCGCATCGATCGAACCTGCTCTCCTAGCTCGAAGGCCAGTTGCGCAGCCGCGTATGCCGCCTCGACGGCTGAGTCACCACTTCGATCAGCCTTCACGTCATCCCACGATGTCGTCGCCATCACTCCTCCTCCACTATGTGGTTCGCCTCGATACATCTGCGCATCGCAGCGACCGCTCGTACAACTTGTGCTGTTTCCCTACCTTTGGATTTAGCAAAGACTGTCAACAAAA
>JBIIAA010000057.1:0-12717 GCA_044240165.1 Candidatus Nanopelagicales bacterium | reverse complement strand
CGCCTGGAACTCCCAAGATGGCTGGCACTTGCTGCAGTCCAATGATCACTGCAATACCCAATGTGAAACCTTCAACTACAGGTAGTGGGATGTATTGCATATAACTGCCTGCGCCTGCCAGTGCTAAACCAATCAGGAAAAGCCCGGCTATGAATCCCACGACGAGTACGCCTTGGGCGCCAAACTCGGCGACGATCGGCAATAAGACAACTGTCATTGCACCCGTCGGACCACTCACCTGAAGGTTGCTACCGCCAAATATTGCGGCAAGTAGGCCAGCAACGATTGCAGTAATCAATCCAGCACCAGCACCCATACCTGAGGCAACGCCGAATGCGAGGGCGAGTGGCAAAGCTACGAAGGCGACCGTGATTCCGGCGATGATGTCGCGCTTTGGGTCGCGTTTCATCGCAGAGAAATCAGAACGTGCTGGAAGCAAGACGCGAATCTTTTTCCACGTGCGGTTCTTTAATGGTGTATCAGCGCTATCCGGCTTACTCTTGGACGCACCAAAGATAAACATTATGCATTCGATCGACTGAGTTTAAGCTCGCGTTTCAATACGTCTTTATCGTTAATGATCTGGAGCAAAATCGCTCGCGAGGCCATGAGTAGGTCCCGGATCTCTGGCGCAGCGATTGCATAGAAGACTTGGCCATCACGACGAGTTTGCGTGATTAATCCTGCACGCCTTAAGACAGCCAGCTGATGAGAGAGACTACTTGGCTGGATTTCAATCGCGGCTAGTAATTCGTGCACCGCGTGTTCACGTTCGCTCAATAACTCGAGCACTCGGATGCGTGCCGGATGTCCAAGAGTGCGAAAGAAGTCCGCTTTGGCTTCATATAGCGGTCGTGTCATTACGCCTCCATGGAATTACAATACTTTAACACATGAAAAGATCTTCAAATACCGAACGGACTTTCAAAATCCGGTTCACTCTGATCTCAAGTTGATAAATCTCACGTGCTGAAAAGGCAGTTTTCCGGCCATCTAGAATTCGTTTGGATACACACACTCGTACCGTGTTGATGTCCCTCAATTGCACTACACAGATGCCGAAGAACTTTGATTTTCTAACGGAAGTTTACCCACGCGTTTTCACAGTGGAGGGCAACATTACGTCCCGGCTTGATCGTCACACCAAAGCAGTTCGTAGGCGTCTTGAAGTGGTGTCGACAGTTCTCCATTTGCCTTTGCCACCAGATGAACCTTCTGCAAGCGACCAATTATTGTGGCTGCTGCAGCAAAAGCATGTGGATCTTGATTCACGCGCAGCGGCGGTGATTATCGCGGCAAGCGGTTCATACCCTGTTGAAAGTGATCACGTGCTCCTTTCTTCTTGGCTCAGGCTCGATGAGTTTGATGAAGCATGGCTAATTATTTCTCGCATAGTTAAGCGTGCGTCACATCGAGCCCTAGAACGCCGCACAACTGTGGTTCAAGGATTGATTGTTGATATCTCTCGCACGAGTCGAGCAAGTGAAACAACCGGGATCCCTCGAGTTTCGCGTGCCCTTGCAGCCAACGCACAAGCTCGAGGTGAGCGACGATGGGGAAGGTCCACCAACCGACCCAAAAGCTGGCTTCGGGTTAACTCGAGTGGAACTACTGGGTGGCAAGTGGGAACTAAAACCCGGAGTAGCGGGTGGCAGTCGCCTCAAGATTAGCTTCCAGGAAGCCGGCAGGAGTAATAGTTGACGAAATGGGATGTGAGTGAGCCCAGATCCATTTGGCCGCGGTCTTAGGTTCTTATATCCCTTCACAATGCAGTCCAAATCTTGTTTTGCCTGATGTATCAGGCAGAGATTGTGGAAAAATCATTTCAATTGGGTCTTTAAGGCAACAGGTAAAAGGCTAGAAGTATTACAAAAACACCCTGATCGGGTCGTATCCAAATCGTTATTAAGAAGTGCTTGCGTAATTCACTTTACGAAGTAAAGTTCCACCTAAGGCACATACAGGTCACTAGAACTTGGCTCTTGTGTACCTACCTCAATATCTGTAAAGGAGCTTCAATCATGTCAGTTTCTAGAAGAACGGCAGCGTTCGTAGCCGCGGGCGTTGTTATTTCGTTAACAAGTGCAGGCAGTGCCTTGGCGGCTCCAACGCCTAAGCCGGCTGCAACAAAGGCTAAGCCGGTTGTGTGCGCAGCTGAGCCGGGTGTCACGGCAAACTCTGTAACTGTCGGTGTTATCTTCCCAAAGAGCGGTCCAGCCGCTACAACTTGGACCGGCTTCGATCAGGCAGCTCTGCTGCGCTTTTCACAGCAAAATGCTAAGGGCGGCGTAAATGGCCGCAAGATCATCGTCAACGTATATGACGACCAGGCATCACCATCTACACAGACTACTGTCGCCAATAAGGCAATCGATCAAGACGGCGTGTTCGGAATCGTGAATTCGTCAACGGCTTCCTCAATGTATGAAACGTTGAAAGTAAAAAACATTCCTGTGACGGGCATGCCATATGTACCGGGCTACGCAACTGACCGCAACGTATTTGGTGTCACCGGCGCGTTCGCTGGAAGTTTCGGAAACAACCTCGGAATCCTAAAGGCTCAGCAGGCAGGTGTGACCAAACTCGGCCACTTCAACCACAACTCAGCTGGTGCAAATGCGGGTACAAATGCCACCCTTGCCGCTGCGAAATTGATGGGTATGCCAATACCAATCGTTGTTCGCGATCTTCCATCGACGTCATATGACGCAACCGCAACAGCACTTCAGATTAAGAATTCCGGAGTTGATGGAATCATCATTGCAGGCACGGCTGATACCAACATCTCCGTGATGAAGGCATTGAAGCAGCAGGGTGTAACTGGTCTGAAGTACATCGGCACTAGCGGCATTCTTGACCCAAAGGTTGTTGCAAGTTTGGGTAACGTCCTTGACGGTGTCACTGGCGCAACATACGGAACAGTTCCGGTAGGCGTTCCTAATAAGCCGGCCGTGCGCACCTTTGCTAACGGCATGATCGCAACCGGTGGAAATCCTTACGGAGCCATGGCTGGTGGCGGGTTCGCGTCTGCTGACCTCATGGTCAGGGGACTCAAGGCTGCGGGTGTCTGTCCGACTCGTGCATCATTCGTCGATAACCTTCGTAAAGTAACGAATTTTGATGGCGCCGGATTGATTCCAGCTCCAATCTCGTTCCTTCCGGGCCTGACTCCAGATGGAGACCCAGCGAAATGCAGCTGGTACGTGGGATTCAAGAACGGTGTCGTCGTGCCTGACGCCAAAGCAACGTGCGGTCGCCTTCTGAACGTCGCAACCGGCGAATGGGTATCAAACTAGTTCGATATGAGTCATCACGTTGTGGGGCACCAGTTGAACTGGTGCCCCACAATTTTTTACATTTGGGCTTTACAGTTCAAACAAAAACATTTAGAGTTACCACAACCACCACTTTACTAAGTAAAGCCCGCGCGGTTTCGAATGAATGAGGTCAGCATGTCTAAGATTTGGGCAAATTCAGCAGATTCACATTTCCTTGAGCCGGATGGGCTCTATGAGGACCGACTCCCCGCAAGCCTTGCAGCCCGACTTCCACGGTCGGTCAAAGCAGCGGATGGCAAGTCTGAGACGGTCTACATCGATGGCGAAAAATTTGAGCGTCGCCTTCCGACACCTATCAAAGAGGGAGAGTTCGCTGGCGAAACAATCGGCACTCTCAGTTCTCGACCACCAGGTGCCGCAGACCCAGTGCTGCGCCTGAAGGATCTCGATCAGGAAGGCATTTGGGCTGAAATCACATTCCCATCATTGGGTATGTGGGGAAACCTGGTGAAGGACCCAGAACTTATCCGTGAGGGTGCACGAGCTCAAAATGACTGGGCTTACGAAACTCTAGTAGGCACCTCGCCGCGCTACGTTCCAACGGCAACAGTTCCGTTGGTTGATGTCGCCGATGCGGTTGCTGAAATTGAACGCGTAGCGGAGATGGGTTATTTCGCGGCGTTCCTTCCAGTATCAACACCACCTGGAACTCCTGATTGGAATGATGATCAATGGGAGCCAGTTTGGGCAGCCCTTGAAGCAGCGAATCTTTTGGCTGCTTTCCATATTGGAACTGACACTAATCCAGAAGGTGGACCTCCAGTTGCATTTCGCGGCCCAGGTGGAGCCATCTTGAATTACGTCGAAACTGCTTATGGTGGCCAGCGAGCAGCAACAAAGATGATTACGAGTGGCGCACTTATGCGCCATCCAAATCTGAAGGTGCTTATCGCAGAAGGTGGCGCATCATGGGCCCCTGCTCTTGGCGATCGCATGGATGAGGCTTACCGTCAGCATGGAATGTTTGTGCGTCCCAAGTTAGACAAATTGCCAAGTCAGTTCATTCGGGATCAGGTGTACGTCTCTTTCCAGCATGACGTGACGGCAGTGCCTGCTTACCAAAGCATGAATTACACCAACATCATGTGGGGCAGCGATTATCCGCACCTGGAAGGCACCTACGGCCACACTCAAAAGACACTCTCGGAATTGTTTGACGGAGTCGATGAGAAGGTCTTGCATCACATCACCCAGGGTGCATTCGAAGAATTATTCCCTAAGGTTCCCAAGGCTCCCGCAAACGAAAAATAGGTAGATACAGAACTGAGCTAGGGGGCGCGTAATCGTGAAGATAAGGATTACGCGGCCCCTAGAATTTCTCGCATGCAAATGCGGCATTGGCAAGCGATTTGAAGTAGGTTTGAATACTAAGAAAGCGCTTTACACAGTAAGAAATACCAATTAGCATTTCGACGAAGGTGCTCGCCTTCGTGTATGAGTATTATGATTGAATACTAAGGAGATCGACGTGATCGTCGACAATAATGATCTTCGGTCCTTTCAGACATCGATCCGTAGTTATCTCACTGACCGTTATGAACTGAGTCACCTACGTCAATTGATTAAGGGTGATGGAAGTTTCAGTCAGGAGCAGTGGAAAGAATTTTCCGAGTTGGGTGCCTTGTCTTTTTTCGCACCAGAGCGACTCGGGGGCGGGTGTCTTTCAGACAATCAATACTTTGACGCAGCTGTGGTCTCATATGAACTGGGACGGGTGCTTTATGACGGTCCTTTCCTCGCATCGACAATCGCAATAAGTTGTCTGGGATCTCAAAACACTCAAGCAGCTGATGAGGTCGTGGAAGCCATCATGTCGGGTGACACGATTGTTGCGTGGGCTGTTGAGGATGCTGACCCTGCAATTCCTACTCGAGTAGACAATGGCACAGTGTTTTCCGGGAAAAAGAAGCTCGTTGAGTTTGCCAGCGAGTCCTCGGCAGTTTTAGTCACAGCTCTTTCAGAGGCTGATGAAGTAGTCGCCTACATCCCCAAGCCTCAGTCACTGATGAATGTAGTTCAGCAAGTTTCTCTTGACCCGACACGAAGGTTTGGGGCGATTGAGTTCCATGGCGTGGACGTAGCAAATGCAGAAATGTTTATAGCTGTGAACCAAGGGAAATCTGAGATAAGTCGTCTTGTTGCCCTGAGCATTTTGCTTCAATCCGCCGAAACGCTTGGTCTAGCAGACCGAGTTTTTGATATGACTCTGGAGTGGGTCAACGAGCGTATGGCCTTTGGGCGTCCAATCGGTTCCTACCAAGCGCTCAAGCACCGGCTGGCAGAACATAAGCTCTGGCTTGAATCTTCACGCGGAATGGTCGAAGGCCTCGCGATTGCCTTGCAAAGTGGAGATGACTTCCAAGAGCTGGCCAGCGCAGTGAAGGCGTATGTAGGTCCAGGAGCAGTGACGCTGGTTCAAGATGCGATTCAGATGCATGGTGGTATCGGGCTTACCTTTGAGCATAATCTGCATTTATATCTTCGGAGGGCGACATCAAATAGCGTGCAGTTCGGAACCCGAACCCAGCATCTCGAAAAACTTTGCGTCCTGATGGGAGTCTGATCATGCTGAACCAACTGAATCAAGGAAAACCTTCTGTAGAAGAGTTCCAAGCGCAGGCCAAGGCTTGGATTCAAGCAAATCTTCCAGCGGAGGGTAGCCCTGAAGACATAGTTATGTCTTCAGATGATGAGACTTTGAGAGTTGCACTCTGTAGGAAGTTACAGCGACAGATTTTTGAAGGTGGCTTTGCTGGGATCATGTATCCCAAGGATGTTGGTGGCCTTGGGCTAACTCGGGCGCATCAGCATGCATTTTTGGAAGCGTCAAGCGGCTATGTGTTGCCTAACCTTTTTGCGGTCACTCACGGAATCCTTGGTCCGACGCTGCTTGATTTTGCAACTGAAGAAAAGCAGCGTGAATATATTCCGAAAATGCTGAGCGGCGAGGCACTTTGGGTGCAGTTTTTATCAGAACCCAGCGGTGGGTCTGATATGGCAGCGGCACGAACTCGTGCAACTCGCGATGGTGACACCTACATCATTAATGGTTCTAAAACCTGGAGTACGGGAGCGCATTTCTCTGACATGGCATTAGTGCTTGTTCGAACTGACTGGGATGCGCCGAAGCATCGAGGTCTCAGCATGATCGTTGTTCCGATTAGAACTGAAGGCGTTCAGGTCCGCCCAATTGAATTAGCAGACAACTCCTCGGATTTTGCTGAAGAATTCTTTGACGACGTAGTTGTGCCAGGCGCTAACCTCGTGGGCATTGAAAGTGACGGCTGGACAGTTGCATCGCGGTTGCTCTTTCATGAGCGCAGCATGGTAGGCGGCAACAGTCTCAACGACAATTACACGGGCAGTCGAAGATCTGGGAACCCGTTGGAGCAAAGCATTGCTCTTGCTACCAAAAGGTCTTCAACATCGGATCCGCTGGTTCGCCAATTGATTGGTGAATTGCGCATGCAAGAGTTGGTGAGGCCGAATGCCGTGCGAACAATTGATAAAGCAATTCGCTCTGGTGTCATCCCTGGTCCAGGCGCATCTTTGTTGAAACTCATGAGTTCAAAAATGGAATATCGGGGACATGAAATCATTGCTTCCATGGCTACGGAGGATCTGATTGCACAGGATCTTGATACGAATGGATCTTTGGGGCGTTCTTGGCTTGTTTCCCGTACTTCCACAGTCGCAGGCGGTACATCTGAAATGCAACTCAATCAAATTAGTGAGCGAGTTCTCGGATTACCTCGGGAACCTGCACCCGATAAAGGCCTACCATTTAGTCAAGCCACCAAACTAGGAACGGAGCGAGAGTGACTTCCACCCTGTGTAAGGACCTAGTAGTGCTGGAGTTTGATTCAGGGAGCAGAGCGTCAGCTCTCGCAGGAGTCTTATTTGCTGACGCTGGTGCACGCGTTATCAAGGTTGAGTCACCCGAAGGCAACCGATTGCGCCAAGACTCACTTGGGGCATTTCTCGTTTTCAATCGAGGAAAAGAAAGCCTAGTGCTTGATCTACACACTCCTGAGTCTCGCTCAGTTGCGCTGGAGTGGATTGCGCAAGCAGATGTCGTGATTGACGGCTTTGGCGCAGGAGTGATGGATCGTTTTGGGCTGGGCTACTCGACTGTCAAGGATATAAATCCATCGCTGGTGTATGTGTCCATTAAAGGATTTGGTTCCGAGGGCCCGTATTCAAAATATAAAGCGCACGAACCGATCGTGGCGGCAAAGATCGGCTTGCTTAGTCCCGGAACCACAGGTCAGCATGGCTTCCGTAGCGGACCAATTTACGCGCGTTCAACTATCCCAAGTTTTGGCGCTGGAAATTTCGCATTCACCTCAGCTATCGCAGCACTCGTCGTACGGGAAGAAACTGGATTGGGTCAGTTCGTTGAGTCAACGCTGGCCGTTGGTACTACACCATCGGATTACTTCGGTACCGGATTCATGCAATACCAAGCTGGAATGCTGGCCTACTCTCCTCAATCGCCACCACCTGCACCTGCTGCGGTGAAGCCGAACCAGGCCCCGCAAAAGGTCTATCCATTCAGTCGGTCAGCATCCACACTCTGCAGTAAAGATGGCCGCTGGATTGACTCAACGCTGTTGATGAATCATCAGGCTGTGGCGCTAATTAAGGCACTTGAACTTGACGTTTTGCTTGATGACCCAGCATTTCAAGCGGCGCCATATTTCGACACTCTTGAAGATGCGGAGGCCTTTTCTGATTTGTTGATTCAGCGGTTTAGTGAACAAGACATGGAATATTGGATGCCGCGGTTAATGGTTTCACCAGATGTTGCTTTTGAAGTTTTTGCTTTCAGCGATGAAGGGATTGACCATCCGCAGATTCGACATAATGGCAACGTAGTAACGGTTGCGGATCCGACATACGGCACGATCGAAGAAATTGGCCCTATTGCGATCTACGAAAAGACACCGATAACGATTCAAAAGAGTGCACCAGAGCTAAATGAGCATGGCGCCTTAGTTGTGAACTCAAAATTGGCTGGCTATGTAGGCAAAGCGAGTTCTGCATCGGTGAAAAATGGTGGCCCTCTCAGTGGGATGACAATCGTGGAGTGGGGCTCCTTTTACGCAATGCCGTTCGGCACATCGATCTTGGCATCCTTAGGCGCGCGGGTAATCAAGGTCGAAGATCTCAAGGGTGATCCGATGCGTTTCTCGTTTGGAGTGCGCGAAGGTAGCGCCCTCAAAACCACTGAGGGTAAAGAATCGATTTGCGTCAATCTCACAACACCGGCTGGTAAAAAAATAGTTCAGGATTTGATCGCTAATGCTGATGCTTTCGTAAATGGATACCGGCCTGGCATTGAAGTGAAAATGGGCCTTGATTATGAGAACCTCAAGACAATTAACCCGAACCTCATCTATCTCCATGCAACTGGATACGGAACTTCCGGTCCTTATAGTAAGCGTGCGGTTTTTGCTGGCACGGCGTCAGCACTGACAGGTCGAGTTGGACGCCATGCGGCTCTATGGCTCGATCCGGAAAGATCGGCTCACCTATCTGCATTAGAACTCAAGTCTGAAGTGATGCCACGCCTTTTTGCGCCTACGGACGGCGACTCCAACGCTGCGTTGGTTGTGGCGGTCGCAATGATATTGGCGCTCTTTAATAAAGTGAGAACTGGTGAAGGCCAATTCGTTGAAACTTCCATGATCAATGGAAATGCCTGGGCGTATGCAGATGAATTTAATAGGTTTGCAGCTCGACCTGAACCACCGAAGACAGATGAAGAATTCTATGGAATTAATGCGTTATCGCGTTTGTATGAGACAAGTGAAGGCTGGCTTATGGTCGTCGCTCCGACTCAGCGTGAGTGGGAGCGATTAGCACAAGGGGTAAATCACCCTGAGCTACTAGCAGATCCTCGGTTTGCCGACTCACAACTACGACTCAAGAATGACCAAGTACTGGTCGAGACGCTCAGTGCGACTTTTGCCACGAAGCCTGCTCAGGAATGGGAATCCATTTTGACTGATCTTGGTGTTGGCGCAGTGAAAGTCTTTGATGGAGCAGCTTCGCAGTTCACAGTAACTGACCCAGTCATGTCACAAACTGGATTGGTTCTTGAAGTGGAACATCCACTGTTTGGTCGGATGAAGCGACATGGTCTTCCTGGTATTTTCTCGTTGACTCCAGGCGTTGCCTCTCCGGGTTGCGTTGCAGGGCAACACACAATCGACCTGCTCCACGAACTTGGCTACTCACAAACTGAGATCGAGAGTTTTGTCGCAGATCAGATTGTTACCGCAGCGCAATAAGCGCGATGAACGCTCGCTCAAATTGAAGGGACCGACGATGTTTTCTGATTTAGAAGTACTGGAACGATTTCCAAACACATTAATTGATCACGATTCAAAGGATTACTACCGGGGACTCCTTGAGAAGCAAATCTTGATGAGTAAGTGTCAAGATTGCGGAAATTGGCAGTCAACACTTCGATCGATATGCCCCGAGTGCTGGTCAACAAATGTGAAGCCCACACCGATTGCCGGCACAGGCACTGTGCACCTTCTCATCTACTTGCACCAAGGGCCGGATATACCTGGTGTGAGTTACCAGGACGGGTATCCAGTTGCAGCGATTGAATTAGATGAACAAGTTGGACTGCGATTTGTTTCCACAATAATTGACTACGACAAATCCACATTAAAAGTAGGCAGCCGAGTCAAGCTTGACTGGATCACTCGTGACGGCAACCCATTCCCGGCTTTTCGCCCAGTAGAGAATTAAATAGGAGTCTTTCGTGTCACATGCAAATTCGGCAATGGATCAAGTTGCGATTGTTGGTGTAGGTACCACTGAGTACACCCGTCACTCGACAAATAGGAGTTCGAGTTCGTTTATTCTCGAAGCCTGTGTCAATGCGATCAAAGACTCAGGTTTATCTCGCGATGACATCGATGGCATCTGTGCTTCAGGAAGCCTGTCGGCCTACAAGGTTCAATCAGCTCTTGGAATCCCGGAAATTACTTGGTGGGACAACACTAGCGTTCCAACATCATTTCTTTTGATCGAGGCCATGAACGCAATTCTTTCGGGCTCAGCGACTGCTGTGTTGGTTTGCCATGGTGTGTATCGAAACCCATCGCTGTCGCGGTCAGCGGCAAGTGATCCATTTCGAGTGAGAACTGTAGAACTAGCTCCCCGCGGTACCAACGATCCGGAATCAATATTTGGCGCGGTTGGTTACGCAGCTTGGACTAGCCAGTACCTCCACCAATTTCCGCATACTTCGCGCGAAGACCTTGGTTTAATCGCAGTGAACAATCGCAGCAATGCTGCACTAAACGACCATGCGGTGATGCGAGATCCAATTACGCTTGATGATTATCTGGCTGCCCGTATGATTCGTGAGCCGTTGTGCATCTTGGATATGGATATTCCCATTGATGGTGCTGACGCATTTGTGGTCACTTCAGCAAAGCGGGCCGCTGACCTTCCAAATACGCCGGTGCTCATTCATGCCGCCACGGCAGGGCAGACAAAGCATCCTGAAGAGGATTCAACAATCAGTATTTTTAATACTGGCCAAAATGTTGTCATGAAATCTTTGTGGGACAAGTCAGATCTGAAACTCTCAGACATGGATATTTTCTTCCCCTACGATGGTTTTTCCACGATTGCTCTCAATTGGTTTGAAAACGTTGGGTACTGTGCTCGGGGCGAAGCAGGCGATTTCATTCGTTCGAATTGGAATGCGGATCGTCAACGCATTGAAATTGATGGTCGAATACTCGTAAACACTCATGGAGGAAGCCTCTCAGAGGGCGGAACACAGGGTTCGGGCCATCTGCGTGAAGCGGCAGTGCAACTTCGTGGTGAAGCCGGAGAGCGACAGGCTCCCGGAATCAAGACAGCCCTGCTGGTACCGGGTGGATTCTTCTTCAATGCCTCCGGTCTCGTTTTTCGGGTTGAATAATGTCGAAGTCGACCGTCATCTCACTTGATCAGCAGTTAGCAGTTGTCACTGGTGGTGGAGCAGGAATCGGTCTCGCGCATGCGAGAGCTTTAGCAAATGCAGGTGCCCGCGTAGCGATCGTTGATTTACCGGCCTCGGGAACTCGCACAAAGAGCTTAGCTGCCGAATTAGCGGATGAACTCAATAGCGAAGGTGCACACGCATTAGCTATAGATCTTGATCTCAGTTCCGTTGATGCTGGACGTGAAGCCATTCGTACAGCTCAGGAATATTTTGCTAGCCCCGTGAGTATTTTAGTGAACAACGCGGGTATCACTTCGAAAACAGATTTCATGGATATCAAAGATCAGGAATTATCCAGATTGTTTGGAGTCCATGTCTTCGCTTATCTGGGTGCGATTCAAGAGTGTCTTGGTGCAATGCGAGATCAGAATTTTGGGCGTGTCATCAACACCGTAAGCGAGGTCGCGTTCGGATCACGTTTCGGTGATGGTGGAGTCACCTACGCAGCGGCTAAGGCTGCCGTTTGGTCGATGACTTTGACGATAGCAAGCCAGTACGCAAACACTGGTGTGACCGTCAATGCAATCTCACCAGGTGCGCTCACAGGAATGTCGGCACAGCTTCTTTCCGAACCAGGAGCGCAATCCATCGACCTTGATCCAAAATACGTTGCTCAGGTTGGCGTGTGGCTCGCCTCTGACTTGGCGCATGACGTGAACGGCAAAATCGTGCATGTGGCTGGACCAAATGTTCGCGAGTACATCGGAATGAAACGCACAAATGGAACTCCACTGGTTCAGCGCATTACATCAGAGTGTGGTTTCAGCACGCACCTTGCCGTGTGATTTCACAAGTATTTAGAGGAGAAACTCATGGATTCCAATGTTGTTGATGACCGATATAAATTGCAGGAACTTGCAGACTATTTAGGCGTGAACTGGACAGATCCAAGCGTGGAGCGTTTGCAGTACACACTAAAAGATGGGTCGAAACTCTCAGCGCTCAAATGGTTCGATGGAGAACCGGAAATAGTTTTCCTTCATGGTGGTGGGCAAAATGCACACACCTGGGATGCGATCGCGCTGCTTCTTAATGTGCCAATGATCGCCTTCGATCTTCCAGGTCATGGACGATCAGATTGGCGTGAAGACAAAGAGTATTGGCCAATAACCAACGCTGAGCGACTGGCTGAGGCGATTGATGGTTTGCAAATACATCCAAATGCAGTTGTTGGAATGTCGCTGGGGGGACTCACTGCAATTCGACTTTCCAGCATTCGGCCGGATCTAGCAGCTAAGACGGTCGTGATCGACGTAACTCCCAATCAAAATAAGCAGAACGCGCGAATGAAAGAAAACGAGCACGGAACGACCGCCTTGATTCGAGGTCCACGTTCATTCCCTTCACTCGTTGACATGA